>JASIEN010000160.1 GCA_030045935.1 Candidatus Sulfotelmatobacter sp. | reverse complement strand
CGACTCTCTCCACTCAAACCCCGCATCCAGGAAAACCCTGTCCAATCCTTCCGCTTCCGCCGCACGCTTCACTGTCTGTGATCCCGGCACCACCATCGCGCGCACCTTTTCCGCGACCCGATGTCCGCGCGCAACACGAGCCGCCGCGCGCAAGTCTTCGATCCGCGAGTTCGTGCACGACCCAATGAATACCCGGTCGATCCCAATCTCCTGAATCCGCCTTCCCGGCTCGAGTCCCATATACTGCAAAGCCAATTCTGCCGCGCGCCGCTCCGTATCCTGCAACGCCGACAAATCCGGCACGCGCCCGGTCACCGGAGCTACCATCCCCGGATTCGTCCCCCAAGTCACAAACGGCGACAACTGCGCCGCATCAATCTCCACGGTCTTGTCGTACAGAGCGCCAGCATCCGAAGGCAATGTCCTCCACCGCGCAACCGCGTTCTCCCAATCCGCAGGCGCGAAGCGCCGTCCGCGCACATACGCAAACGTCGTCTCGTCCGGAGCGACCATCCCCGCGCGCGCGCCCGCCTCAATGCTCATATTGCACAGCGTCATGCGGCCTTCCATCGAAAGCCCGCGCACCGCTTCGCCCGCATACTCGATCACATGCCCGGTCGCGCCGTCTGTGCCGATGTGCCCGATGATTCCCAGCGCCAAATCCTTCGCCGTCACGCCTTCGGGCAAGGGGCCGCGCACGTCGATCTTCATCGTCTTCGGCTTCTGCTGCGCCAGGCACTGCGTCGCCAGCACATGCTCCACTTCCGACGTTCCAATGCCAAACGCCAGCGCACCAAACGCCCCATGGGTTGAGGTGTGGCTATCGCCGCACACAATCGTCATTCCCGGCTGCGTCAATCCCAACTCCGGGCCGATCACGTGCACAATTCCCTGCTCGGGCGAATCTATATCGAACAGGCGCACGCCAAACTCCTTGCAGTTGGCCTGCAGTGCGGCAATCTGCCGCGCCGCAATCAGGTCGGTAATCGGAGTCCCTCGCGGCTCGGTCGGCACATTGTGGTCGACGGTCGCGACCGTTCGCGCCGGCTGGCGCAGCTTTCTTCCGGCAACTCGCAACCCATCGAATGCCTGCGGCGAAGTGACTTCGTGCACCAGATGCAGATCGATATAAAGGATCGGCGAACGCTCCGCAGGCGTCGCAACCAGGTGCGAATCCCAAATCTTCTCGAAGAGTGTGCGAGCGGACATGATGACTACAAGTTCTCAGTTCTCGGTTCTCAGCTCTCAGCCTTCACCTATCAGGCAAGCAGAATGATGGGTTGAACGTCTAGTTTTTCACAGCGGAAAGAAGCGGGCAAGGCGGGAAAAGCCTTTCACCACAGAGTCACGGGGAAAAGGAGCCAGAACAACCGGGGAAGAGCAGCGCTTCAGCGCTGGGTTGAAGCAGCTTCTAAATAAGTGTCAGTCCGACGCGCGAGTGAGCGAGCGAGGAGGAACCTGCTTTTTGCTTGTGACGACCACACAAATCGTTCTTGTGCGTCTTCGGGGCGAAGAGCTTCGATTTCGTCGAGAATTTGATGTTGAAATATGGATTTGCAGGGTGTGAAAATCGGGTAAGTCATTTGTTTTCAGTGGTAAGTTTATCAGTTTGATATCCCCTCCCCCACCCCCTATTGATTAGAATCAAGGGTTAGTCGGAGATCCCCCGCTGGTGAAAACGCGGGCGCTCGGGATGACGCCATCGAGAAGGGTCGTCGGACACGTAGCAAAGCGGATTCCTCACCCGCCCCTCGCGCGTGTTCGGAATGACAAGTTGTAAATGACGGCGATTGACGCGGCGCTGAAGCGCCGCTCTTCCACGGCAGGAGCGGGCCACCCGCCCTAATGCTGGGGGTTGCAATGGTGGGAATTGAAGTCGGCACGAACCTTGAGGATTAGGTCATCTATGCGCATGCCTGTTTCTGGCTGCGCTTCAAAGCGCCTGCCACATAGGCTACAGAAGGCGACTACCGGCTGACCGTTTTCGAGATTGGAGAAGCTGAGATACCTCTCTGGATCAGTCATGGGAACTTTGCAGCATATGCGTCGCAGCAAACGTTAAGAATCAGGCCCCCTTGCCACTTATCAGCCGAATCTCCCCCCTGACGGTCTGCGACCACAGGACGCAAATTGCGGCTGTCAGCGAGTGGAAGACATTCGTTTGCCTGCGCACATCTATGTGTGCTCCTCGTCACAGCATTGAATTACGTGCCGAAGTATCCTTGCCGAGAAAGTTTCGCATAGCACCTATGCGTAGCGGTTACGCATGTCAAATATAGACGATGCGTAGCGGGCACGCAATTGACGTTGCTATTGCGTTCTTTTACGGTTTTTCGGCGCTCCCCCAGAACCCTATGGCTCGAAAGAAAAACGTGCGTAACAGTCTTGTCGATACCAGGAAAATCGGCAGGAAGGGCGGGAAGACCCGCGCAGCACGGCTTACGCCAAGGCAGCGCGCCGAGAGCGCACGGAAGGCGGCAAACGCGCGCTGGGCGAGAGAAAAAGGCAGGCCCTCCGAAGCGTGACCTGGATCGCTCGAATCGGCGACCTGATTTGACCTGTCTCCCGGTGAAGGCAAAAAAGGGATCGCCCACGTCGTCTTGCTGCAGAGAGAAGTTCTGTGGCAGGAAGACGACGTCGTGTTTGTCGAACACTCTTGTCAGCCAACTGTGTGCCCCACTTCTCACAGCCTTTTGCGCGAGCAGTGGGCTTTTTCTCCCACCTTCGCTGGGCGCTCACCCTGCCCTGTCTCGAATCTTTTCCTCCCACCATTTCCAATCGTTGAGCCGGACCGATCCCGCCTCGCCATATGCGTGGGAGCGCTGTCGTTGCTGAGCGCGGGCGTTCGGGATGACGCCATCGAGATGGTCGAGTAAGAGATGGCGGGGCTTCGGGATGACGACGGCTTTATCGGGGATACTGCCGATCAGTTATCATGTAGACAGAACCATTCACAATTTCGCCCAGATGATTAACGGGAAGTCCATTGCGGTGGTCATGCCCGCTTACAATGCGGAGAAGACGCTTGAGGCCACGGTCGCCGAACTGCCGGCTCTGGTCGATATCAGAATTCTGGTGGATGACCACAGCTCCGATCGCACTATTGAGATGGCGCAACAACTCGGGCTGCGGGTCTTCGAGCACGACCGCAACTACGGCTACGGACGCAATCAGCAGACCTGCTACCGCGAGGCGCTTGCAGCGGGAGCGGACGTGGTCATCATGCTGCACCCGGATTATCAGTACACGCCGCTGCTGCTGACCGCCATGGCCAGCATGGTGGCCTACGATGTGTACGACGTGGTGCTGGGCTCGCGCATTATCGGCGGTACCGCCCTGCGCGGCGGCATGCCGATCTGGAAATACATCTCGAACCGCGCACTGACGGCATTTGAAAATCTTTTTTTGCGGGTGAAGTTGTCGGAATACCATACCGGGTATCGCGCGTTCAGCCGCAAAGTCTTGACCGAACTGCCGCTGCTCGAGAATTCTGACGACTTCGTCTTCGATAATCAGATGCTCGCGCAATGCGTGCATTTTGGATTTCGCATTGGGGAAGTTTCGTGTCCGACGAAGTATTTTGAGGCAGCCTCGTCGATTAATTTCCGGCGCAGCGTGAAGTATGGGTTAGGAGTAGTGGGTACCACGTTGCAGTTTGCTTTGCAGCGAGCGGGGATGATGCACCTTCGGCGATTCAGCGATAAGGGAAGGAAGCTGGAGCCGGGATACCCCACGTATTATGCGCGGAGCACGGTGAGATCAGCGTAGCGTCTGGGAAAACCTTTTCACCACGGAGTCACACAGAAAAATCGAAAGCAGGTTCCTCACCGATCCTTCGGACCGGTTCGAAATGACATCGTTGCGGACTGCGAGATTGTTTTCAATACGACTACTTCTTCCCTGACAGGAATCCCAGCACTTTGCTGGCGAATTCGTCGGAGAAGCCGAAGCGCACTTTGGCGCGGGAATAGAGGTCAACGGCTTTCTTATCCAGCCATATCATCAGGGCTTTCTTCCATCCATCTTGCGGACGGGCGAAGTAGTCGGTGGAATGTGGCGTAACATGCCGATCTCTCTCGACCGTGTAGTAGTACAGGGCCAGGCTCTTGCGGGATTCACTTTCCGGGCACGTCAGGGGATCGGGAAAACCGTGCAGTGATTCCGAATCAGTCGTAAAGATGAGGGCATTGTTCAGTAGCGGCACATACTTTGCGGCGCAACGATCCATCTTACCCCGGCGGCGTTCCCATAATTCGATGGAGCCGCCCCATTCTTCCTGCCATGCGGGATTGAGGTAAAGGATCAAGTTGACGCGGCGGCGCCAATGTGGGTGGAAGTGGTGCATGGAAAAATCGGTATGGACGTTAAGATAGCCACCGCGGCCCGATTGGTGCAACCCACCACCTTCGAGCATGGGATCGGGCAACAGGTCCGGAATGCCGGTCAGTTCCGAAATCCAGGCGACGAATTCGCAAGAGTTGAGCTCATCTACAACTGCGCCCAATGTGGGGGGGAACAGCTGGCGTTTGGCCATGCCGAGCTTGTTTTCGTTGGCGTGCTTGTATTGCGTCCATTGGTCGGTTGAGGCGTGGGGAAACTCGCAAGCCATCTCGAGGGCAACATCGGGCTCGAGGAACTCGTTTAACAGAATATGCGGACAGGGTGTGTTTTCGCGATATTGGGGTACGAGGTCTGGTAGAAGAGGCTCCCATCGTTCGTAGGGAAACAAGCGAGTTGCGGCCTGCACGGCCGGGGCAGTTGCCATTCCACATTTCTCCTGTTCGATGATTGTATCTGATCGCTACGGCAAAGCCAGCAAATTTGGGCTGTTTTTGCTCTATCGAAGGTGGTTCTCGGGAATTGTGCATACTTGGACCGCGCTGTTCTGGTAAGGACAGTCAAGCCCCGCAATGCCAGGCTGCTGCAGCACGACCCAAGTCACCGCGTACGTTTTCTTAAGACGCTTATAATCTTCGATGCCGAAATCCTTCCACGGGTTTTGACTGTTTATCTGCGTCCACCATTCGTCGGCCAGCGGGGGGAACATGCTGACTGCCCCGGCGTCTTTGGATAGATCCGCAAGGCGGCTTCTCTGAGCCAGGCAGCGAAAACCGACGGTATCTTCGCCGCGGACATGCGTAAAATTGGGATCTAACGCGAATATTGCGTTGACCGGCGTGTGGCCGCGAATCCAGAGAAAAGCCTCTGCCCAGGGATTTTTTTCCGCAGCGCCGGGCCACTCGATGTGCGCGCTGGCGGGAAAAAGGGCGCGTTGCGCCAGCGACATGCCTGCCGACAACGGAAGGAAAACGATCAGCCAGCGCCAGACGCGATTTCTTAAAACAAACTCACCGAGCAAACCTCCGATGATGAGGAACAGCAAAATATAGAGCAGGTGGAGGCTGCGTAAGGGTTGCACGCGTGCGAGACTCTCGAATCTCGCCGGTAAATCGACGATGAGGGCGGCGACGAAATAGACAAGGTTGTAAATCACAAGGGCGCGGCACACTAGCGCGAGGCGATACCATTGGCGAGCGCGGGCAATTCGCGCGAACCACCAGAACAGAACAGCGGGAGCGATGGCGCCCAGCTGCTCGTACCACGTCCAAAGCTGGATGTAGTGAAAGTGCTTGTGCATGGCGGCGGCGTGGTAGGCGGGAGAACTGGGAGGGTCAAGCGAAATCCCGAAGGGCAACAACAGAAGCACGGCGCTTACACAGGCGGACTCTCGGAGGTCTTCGGTTTTGCTTTCGAACTTTTCGAACCATGCCATCACCACCAGCAGAAGGCAGAATGAAACAGCGAATACCGCCATCAAAGGGTGAACAGTAAAGGCAAAGGCCAGCCAGAGAAACGCTCGCACGTATCTTTTCTCAAGGGTGCGCGCGACGGCGAAAATGGAAGAGAATGCAGCCAGGTTCCGTGGGTTTAAGTACTGGTCCATGATGTAGAGCGCGGTACCAGCCACGGGCATGGTCAACAGCGCGGCTACGAGACAAACTGCGGCCCATCGCGCCGCAGCACCAGGAAACAGCAGCCGAGCCAATTCCCAGCAAGCAAGCAACAGGAGAAAAATTGAGACAACATGCCACATGAAAAGGGCCCACTGGAAGGGCAGATGGCTTGCACGGATAGAAAATGCGATCAGGCGCGGGAAGATTGTCAAACTGGCGTGGGAAGCAAAGAATTCCTGGCCCACGGGGAACAACTGCGGGTTCAGAATCTTCTCGACGCCGGGAAGGTAAATTTCCGCATCCTCTGCGCAGGGATGGTAGCCGTGCACCAACAACGCTGCGGCCGTCAACAGGAGCAAGAAAATGTATGGCGTTTTATTTTTTTCTGAAAAAATGTTGTTCACTCAAGCAGTAGCAGCAACTGCGCGATTGGCAGTGAACTGCCTCTTGCGCTTACCGGCCCATGACGCGGCCGTGTACGCCGCCAGTACTACATACTGAGGATCAATCGGACGGCGGTAGTAGTCTTCCGGATGCGTAAAGTAATAGATCATGGGAAAGAAAAGGACGACGATAATATAAGGCATCGCGATCGAACGGTCGAGTTGCCAGGCTCGGCGCAATCCGGCCAACGTCAGAATTGTCAGTGCTGTACAAAAGACCATATTGTATGGGTCCTCGGGCTCTTCTTGCAGATAGCGCGGGCTAAAACTCCAGAAGCCCGTCCACAAATAAACCACACGCCGCAACGTCTGCCTCGCATACAAAAGCTTGTGCGAGCCGATGAACGCCATGCCCTCGTGCAACTTTTTAGAGATGTAAGCGGTTTCACCCAGTTGCTGATACTCCCGCCACTCGCTCTCGTTGTCAGAAGGATGATAGCCCGGTGGGTCCCAATGCCAGGAATCCTGATTGTTGCCGCAGTAAATTTCCAGGCCCAGACAACTGCGGATCGGGATGAATTTGTGGAATATTTTGTAGTTGCGAATGAACCAGGGCGAGACGATCAGCGTTACGGCGAATATGCCGGCGAGTCCGGAAACAAACCAGCGCCCGCCGTTTTTGTAGAGGCGATAACAAGCCCAGGCGCCCAGGAAGGGCGCTACTGACATGACGATGGGGTCGGCTAATGCTCCAATTCCGCTGAGCCCGCCGAAACAGGCCCAGGTCAAAATGGAAGACGAATTCTCGATATAGAGAGAAGTAAGAAATATGAGAGTCATCAGCAGAGTGGTGAGCGTGGTGGCCCAGATAAAATCCGCCGCAAAAAAAATACTGTACGGGAAAAAAGCCCAGGCCCATCCCACCCAGGTGGCGGTCGGGTCGCCAAAATGTTTGCGCGCGATGAGGTAGACGGGAATGCAGGTGACTGCCGAGAACAGACAGTTCAATGCCATCGCCGCAAATGCCGAGGCATTGCTGTAGATCCCAAACAACTTAAAGATTCCAGCCAGAAGATAGGGATAAACGGGCCCCAGCCACGCAGTGGACCCGGTGTTCCCGAACAAGGGATTGCTGAAACCTTGCCCTTGCGCGATGGAGCGGGCGATTCTGCCGCCTTCGCCGCCGAGTTGCCAGTGATCCCGATATGGATCGATGCGCTCCGGGTATACGAACGACATTACAGTCAGGCGCAGGATCAGGCCGATCAGGAGCATCCAGAAAAGGGAGCGGTGATTGCTTTGGGCGATTGTCTCGTTTGCGGTCGGTACTGTCAGGATTGCAGAGGCCATGTGTTTTGATTATCGCATTTGCTTGCCGCCTGTTTCCTGCGCGTATCAGCTTGCGCAGTCCATCTCGAGGACGTAGCATCTAAAGAAAAATATGGCTGCTCTCATGCCTAAGCGCCTTCGTCCCAGATTCGCTCTGGAGGAGGTGCTCAATTTCGCCTTCGACACTTTCTGCGCCAACAAGGTGCGCTTCGCGCTGACGGCCTTGGGCATGGTGATAGGGACGGCATCTCTTATCCTTGTCGTGACGATTGGGATGACCGGCAGACAATGGGTCATCGCTCAGATTCAAGCCATCGGCACCAACGAGATCTGGGCGGAATATCAGGGACAGCAGCACATCAGCAACTCGGCCATGGATCCGCTCACCGTCGACGATGTGCTGGCCGTGCGGGAGCAGGTGCCGGGCGTCGTTGCTGCCTCGCCAATTGTTACTTTGGGAGAGCGAATTCCAGTCGGCAACGGTGACGAAAAAGATGTGCAAATCCTCGGTGTCTACCCAGAATACCAGCAGGTCCGCAACCTGAAAGTTCTCGCCGGGCGATTTTTTGATCGCGAGGATTCGCTGGCGCACAACAAAGTGGCCGTCATTACCGAAAAAATGGCACGGACGGTTTACGGATCGCAACAAGCTGCTATCGGCAAAGTCGTTAAACTCACCGGGCTGCCTTTTGTGGTAGTCGGCACGTTCAAAGAAAGTGCCGAGACTTTCGGCGAAACCGAAGTCACCGAGAATACGATGGTCATTCCTTATTCGGTCAGCCGCTATTTTCTGGAAACCCCGAATGTAAAGATGATCTATTTTTCCATGGAAGATACGTCGATGGTGCCGCAGGCAACGACGCAGATCAAACGCGTGCTGCAATCGCGCCACCGGCCCGAATCTGTGTACTCGGTGCAAAACCTTACGGAGTTGCTTACTACGGCAGATCGCGTGGCAACGGGCCTGACGTGGGTATTGCTCCTGATCTCGCTGGTGACTCTGCTGGTCAGCGGGATTGGCATTATGAATATCATGCTGGCGACGGTGACTTCTCGCATTCGCGAAATCGGAATCCGCAAAGCCGTGGGAGCCACCCGGCGGGAAATTAGGCTGCAGTTCCTGGCAGAAGCGATTTCGATTTCGCTGATCGGGGGCTTTGTCGGAATCGTGATTGGGTTGGCAATTCCCTACTCCGTCCGTTTTCTCACCGAATACCGCGTGCCGATTTCGGGATTGTCAGCCATTATTGCGATCCTGGTGTCTTCCGTCGTGGGCATTATTTTTGGAACGGTGCCGGCCGCACGAGCAGCGCAACTGGATCCGGTGGAGAGTTTGAGGTACGAGTGATCTCGGGCGACTAAGCCCAGGGAAAGCAGCTCTGCGAAACTCGCCCGAAGCCTTTCCGGGCTGAAGATCGCAGGATGGGAAGCCTTTGTTCTAGTGCAG
This sequence comes from Candidatus Sulfotelmatobacter sp., assembly GCA_030045935.1. Taxonomy (GTDB): domain Bacteria; phylum Acidobacteriota; class Terriglobia; order Terriglobales; family Acidobacteriaceae; genus Sulfotelmatobacter. The sequence goes on along the minus strand of JASIEN010000160.1, from coordinate 655 downwards.
CGGTGCAGCGTTTGCCGTCCAGTCAGTTCGCATTGAGATAACCTAGGCAGTGCACGGTTCTGCGCGCAAACAATGAGAGTCTACCTTCGAGCGCTACACCGGCGCCGTCCACAACCACTGAAACTTAAATCAATCATCGAAAAGAAAAACGGTCACCAATGCAGTGGCGGTACGTGATTCCGAATTGAAAACTGGCGAATAGCTGCGAAAGTGACAATCCGAGGAGAGAGTTTTGATCGGAGCAGTCGATATCGGCGGGACCAAGATCGCTGTGGGCATGGTTGACGATCGCGGCAAAGTGCTTGCACACGCCGAATGCCCCACAGACCCTCATCTCGGCTACGCCCACGCGCTTGAAAATATCTGCCGGATGCTCAAGGAAACAGCACGAAGCTCTAAGGTCCAAATCTCTGGCGTTGGCATCGGATCAACGGGGCCGATATTTCCGGTAACCGGCGAGTTCGGCGACGTTAATTTCTTTCCCAACTGGAAGGGAGAAAATCCGGTCCGCGATCTGGCAGAACGCTTTCGCGTGAGGGTCGCTATGGAAAACGACGCTGACGCGGCTGCTCTCGGAGAGGCGAGCTGGGGCGCCGGCAAGAACAAGGAAAGACTTCTTTACGTGACCGTGGGCACGGGGATTGGCACAGGCTTC
>JASIEN010000159.1 GCA_030045935.1 Candidatus Sulfotelmatobacter sp. | reverse complement strand
GCTCTCGTGCGCTTGAATGCGATTGACGTGCTGGTGGTCGATTCCGTGGCTGCTCTCGTGCCAAAGGCCGAACTCGACGGCGAGATGGGCGACAGCCACATGGGATTGCAGGCGCGGCTGATGTCACAGGCTCTGCGCAAGCTGACGGGCACCGTTTCAAAGTCGCGAACCTGCTTGATTTTTATCAACCAGATTCGCGAAAAAATCGGCGTGATGTTCGGAAATCCCGAGACGACCACCGGCGGCCGCGCGCTGAAATTTTATTCCTCTGTGCGCGTCGATATTCGCCGAATCGCCGCCGTCAAAGAAGGTGATGTCGTGACCGGCTCACGCACCAAAATTAAAGTTGTCAAAAACAAAGTCGCCGCCCCGTTCCGCGAGGCTGAGTTCGACATCCTCTACGGCGAAGGAATTTCTCGCGAGGGCGATCTGCTTGATCTGGCCGTGAACAACAACATCGTAGAGAAGTCCGGCTCGTGGTTCAGCTATAAAGGCGAGCGCATTGGCCAGGGACGCGAGAATGCCCGCCAGTTCCTCAAAGACAACAAAGACACCATGGCCAAGCTCGATGTCGAGGTGCGCAAGGCGCTAGGATTGCTTCCAGCCACACAATCTACGGCAGCCTCGGCCCAGGCCACATCAGGACAAACGGGGCGCGTAACCACGATGCCAACCGGCACAGATGTTATGAAAACCCCAATTGTGGCGGCAAGGCGATAGCTGGTCCAGCAGAGAAGCGGGGGCAGAATCGGACCATGACAACCGGCTTCTCGCCGGCAAATCCCGAATTGCCATCCTCACGCCTGCCGCATAGAATCGTGTGTCAGATTTTTTCCCGCTCTCCTGTGAGGACGATTGCACGGCATCGCCATCTATCCTGGCTCGTTTGATCCGCCCACCAACGGCCATCTTGATCTCATCGCCCGCGGCGCTAAGATTTTCGAGGAACTCGTCGTGGCCATTCTCCGAAATTCGGAAAAGAGCCCCATGTTCAGCGTGAGTGAGCGCCTGGAGATGCTGCGCGAACTTACCGCCGACCTGAAGAACGTCCGCATTGACACGTTTGATGGCCTCACCGTCGAATACGCCAAATCGATCGACGCAACCTGCATCCTGCGCGGCATCCGTGCCATCAGCGACTACGAATACGAGCTGCAAATGGCGCTGATGAACCGCAAGCTGGAGCCCACGCTGGAAACTGTTTTCATGATGCCCGCCGACAAGTATTCTTATGTAAGCTCGCGCCTGGTGCGCGAGGTCGCACAGGTGGGCGGCCCGGTGAAGGGGCTCGTCCCGGAAATCGTGGAGCGCAAGCTGCGCGAGAAACTCGACCCGGCGTACAGATTTCACGAAATGCGCTTAGCAGAAGAGCAAGCGCCAGCCGAACGCGAAACCAAAAAGAGGAAAAAACGGGCATGACCACTCTGACTACGGACGCGCTGAAACTGACCGACCGCATCAACCGCATCGAACCCTCCGCCACCATGGCCGTGGTGGCCGAAGCCGACAAGCTGCGCGCGCAGGGCATCGACGTCGTCGACTTTGGCGCCGGCGAGCCGCATTTCGCGACCCCGCAGCACATTAAAGATGCAGCCATCGGGGCGATTCACGCCAACTTTACGAAATATACAGCGGTTCCCGGCACACCCGAGTTGCGCGACGCCATTGTGCACCGTCATGCCGTCGATTTCGACTCCGACTACCGCCGCGAAGAAGCGATCGCTTCGACCGGCGGCAAAAACGCGTTGTTCAATGCCATTCAGGTGCTGGTCGATCACGGTGACGAAGTGATTCTGCCCGTGCCGTACTGGGTTTCATTCAAGGACATCGTCCGCTATGCCGGTGGCGAGTGTGTGCTGCTGGAAACCGATGAGTCGCAGGGTTTCCGCGTCACCGCTGATGCAGTCGCGCGCCTGGTAACTGATCGGACCAAGGCGATTATTCTGAATTCGCCTTCGAACCCTTCCGGCGCGGTAATGGGCGCCGAAGATCTTGTAGCCGTCTCGCGCCTCGCGCACGAGCGAGGCATCTGGGTGCTCTCGGACGAGTGCTATGTGTACCTGAATTACACCGGGAAGAAATTCTCCGTTGGTTCGCTTCGTCAGTACAAAGAGCGAATCGTCGTGCTGGGATCGCTATCGAAAACTTATGCGATGACTGGCTGGCGGTTGGGCTATGCGCTTGGGCCTTCGGCTGTGGTCAGCGCCATGTCGAAGCTGCAGAGCCAGTCGACCTCGAATCCGACATCGATCGTGCAAAAGGCCGCAGTCGCTGCTCTGCGGGGACCACAGGATTGTGTAGAGACCATGCGCCGCGAGTACATCGAGCTGCGCGATCATGTGGTGAATGGCTTGCGCTCGATTCCGGGAATCACGTGCACAATGCCCGAGGGGGCATTCTATGCGTATCCGAATATCTCGGCATTCCTGGGTCGTAGCGGGGTGCGGTCAGCGTCCGACGTGGCAGGCAAGCTGCTGCGCGAAGCTCACGTCGCCACCGTACCCGGAGAAGGATTCGGCACCAGCGATCACATTCGCGTTTCCTACGCGACGTCGAAGGCTGAATTGAATCGTGGGCTGGAGCGTATGCGGAAGTTCTTCACGGCCTTGTAGTCACAACTCTGTTTGCCCAATTAGAATCTAAAAAGCCGCCGTTCATGAACGGCCTTTCTTGCCTCCTGCACCTTATGGGCGACCTGTATCCATTGCTGATGCAGCCCACATTTGATCCACGTCCCTGGGGCACCCTCGACCTTTCTCCGATCTATCCCAATCACAAATTCGAGCAAAAAATCGGTGAGGCTTGGCTCACGGGGGACGATTGCAACGTGACGAATGGCCCGCTCGCCGGGCAAACTCTTTCGCAGCTCAGCAAACAATATCAGCGGGAGCTGGTTGGTGATGCGGTGTGCGATCCTTCCCGATTTCCGCTACTCGTGAAATTTCTTTTTCCGCATGAAAAATTGTCGGTGCAGGTTCACCCCGATGATGAGCAGGCCCGGCGCGTGGGCGAGCCCTGGGGTAAAACCGAATGCTGGTATGTAGCGCATGCCAAGGCTGGTGCGCAAATCGCTCTGGGTATGAAGCCCGGTGTAGCGGCAGCACAACTTGAAAGAGCAATTCACGAGAAACGTGCAGAAGATCTGCTGAACTGGATCAACATTTACAGCGGCGACATGATCTACGTGAGCGGGGGCACGGTGCACACTCTGGGGCCGGGTTCGGTAATCGTAGAAACGCAACAGCAGTCAGATATGACTTATCGTCTATACGATTACGGACGGCCGCGCGAACTCCATCTGGAAAAAGGTATAGCGGCGGTGAAGGAAAAGGTTGCCTCGGGAAAAGT
>JASIEN010000016.1 GCA_030045935.1 Candidatus Sulfotelmatobacter sp. | reverse complement strand
TGGGGTTGGCATTCTGATGATTGTCTATGTCGTCTTTGGCGGCATGCTGGCGACGACGTGGGTGCAGATCGTCAAGGCGATTCTGCTTATGGCCGGCACGATTCTATTGAGCATCCTTGTGATGGCCCACTTTGGGTTCAGCTTCAGCCAGTTCTTTGGAGCCGTCGGCCACGTCACATATCACGATGCCAAGGGCGCAATCATCGTGAAAGACTTTCTGCAACCTGGCCTGCGCTATAAGCCTCCCTACGGACCACTCGACCTTATTTCGCTGGGCCTAGCGCTAATTTTCGGCACCGCCGGACTGCCTCATATCCTGGTCCGCTTCTACACTGTGCCGGATGCGAAAACCGCTCGTCACAGCGTGGTGTGGGCCATGGTTCTGATCGGCAGCTTCTATATCATGACCACGTTCCTGGGCTTTGGAGCCGCTACCATCGTCGGTCCTGACTTCATCAAGGGACACGGTGGCACTAACATGAGCGCCCCTTTGCTGGCGCAGGCGTTGGCGGGAAATATCTTCTTTGCCTTCATTTCCGCCATTGCGTTTGCGACCATCCTGGCCGTGGTAGCGGGTCTCACCATCAGCGCGACCACGTCTTTCTCGCACGACTTCTGGACCAACGTCATCCACAACGGTGTTGAGCGGAAGCCCGGCGAGGAGGTGCTGGTGGCGCGTATATCTGCATTTGCCGTGGGAGCAGTGGCCATCGGCATCGCGATTGTGCTCGGGCCGACCGCCAACGTGGCGTTCCTCGTCGCTCTGGCTTTCGCCGTGGCCGCTTCAGCAAACCTGCCGGTAATCGTGCTGTCGATTTTCTGGCGGCGCTTCAACACGGCGGGCGCCGTTGCCGGCCTTGCGGTGGGCTTATTGGCGTCAATCGGATTGATTCTTGTAAGCCCCAGCATGATGGCCATCGACCCACCCACGGTCACGGGCACGGCCCGGCACCTGATTCAGGCGAAAGCACTGTTCCCCTTGGAGAATCCTGGCATCCTGAGCATTCCGTTGGGATTTCTTGGCGCTTTCCTGGGAACCATCTTTAGCCATGAGCCTACCTCCCAGCATAAGTTCAACGAGTTGCTGGTTCGGTCGAATACTGGGCTTGGCTCGGAGAAAGCTGGTGCCCACTAAACAACAGCTGTCGACAATGGCTTGTTTTCTTAAGTTGCCGCTAGCAATGCTTTAGATAAGAGGTGCGTCTTTTCACGCTCCCCGCATAGCGGGTTGCGGGGATTGCGCATTTTTTCGCTCTTTGCCTCCGTTCTTGGTTGACTGGCACAGGGCTGGTCGAGCACAATACTCGACCAGCAATACGGAGGCTACTATGGCAAATGCTGCAGTGGCAGGAACTGGGAACGCGGAGTACAGCATCTGGCGTGTGATCATGGCCTCGTCTGTGGGAACCATGATCGAGTGGTACGACTTCTACATCTTCGGCAGTCTCGCGGCCATTCTCGGCCCTAAGTTTTACCCGCCGGGCAACGATACTTTCGCCCTCATCGCCTACCTCGCGACCTTTGCGATCGGCTTTCTGGTGCGGCCTTTTGGAGCGTTATTCTTCGGACGCATCGGCGATCTGGTCGGCCGCAAGTATGCCTTCCTGGTGACACTCTCGATCATGGGCTTTTCCACGTTCATCATCGGCCTGTTGCCGACGTTTGCAACGGCCGGCTGGTTCACGCCGATCGTACTTCTGCTGGTCCGCATACTGCAAGGCCTGGCGCTCGGTGGAGAATATGGCGGCGCTGCCATCTACGTCGGCGAGCATGTTCCGGACGATAAACGCGGCTTTTACACCAGCTTCATCCAGATTACGGCTACGCTGGGCCTGTTTGTTTCCCTGCTCGTGATTCTCGGCACGCAGCAGTCTATGACAAAAGAGGAGTTTTCCGCCTACGGCTGGCGCATTCCCTTCCTGATCTCGATCATTCTTGTGATGATCTCGCTGTATATCCGGCTCAAGATGAAGGAATCGCCCATCTTCACTCAGCTCAAAGCCGCGAAGATGACCTCCACGCAGCCGCTCAAAGACGCCTTCACCAAATGGACTAACCTGAAGCTGGTTTTGATTTCCCTATTCGGAGCGACGGCCGGCCAGGGCGTGATTTGGTACACGGGACAGTTCTACGCGCTGTTCTATCTGCAGGCGATTCTGAAGGTGAACGTGAAAACGGCGAACATTGTGGTGGCGATCGCGCTGCTGTTCGGCATGCCGTTCTTTACTGTATTCGGTTCGCTTTCCGACCGCATCGGCCGCAAGAAGCTGATGATGGCTGGCTGTTTGCTCGGGGTGCTCACTTACATTCCCATTTACAAGGCCATGGAAGCAGCCGCCGGAAACCATGTTGTGACTGTGAAGTCGGCAAGGAACAAGGTGACTGGGGCCATCTCGCTTACCCCTTTGACGACCGATGCGACGGGCGCGTTGATTCCAGTCAAAGAAGCTGCCAATCCGAACCTGCCGATGCTGGTATTTCTCATCTTCGTGCAGATGATTTACGTCTGCCTGGTTTACGGCCCCATTGCGGCGTACCTGATCGAGGCCTTCCCGGCGAAGATCCGTTACACGTCTTTCTCTCTGCCGTATCAC
>JASIEN010000015.1 GCA_030045935.1 Candidatus Sulfotelmatobacter sp. | reverse complement strand
GCAGCATCCGGCTAAAGCAAACGTTGCTAAGGTCCCAACGCTCCCCACGAGAGGAGCTTGCTTCATGATTGACTACAGGAAAGTAAAACTGGGCAAACAGGTCGCTCACCACGACGACCGAGTACCCATGCTGAGCAAGTACACCGCTAGCCTTCCGCCGCCTCCAGCGACCGTAAGCTACGACAGCAAAATTACCAACCTAGGCATGATGTTGAACAACAAGCTGGGAGATTGCACCTGCGCCGCCGTCGGCCACTGCATTCAACAATGGACGGCAGAAGCGCAAAAGAAGCAAGCCATTATCCCAGACGCCGATATCGAGAGACTCTACGAGATCGTGGGCCACTACAATCCCCACAATCCCAAGACAGATCGGGGTGCGGTTGAGATCAACGTTCTCAACTACTGGCTGGCAAATCCGTTTGAAGGAAATAAACTGAGCGCGTTTTGTGCGCTCGAACCGAAGAATCATCAGGACATCCAGGACGCGGTTTACATCTTCGGCAACTGCTACATCGGCCTGCAGATGCCTCTTTCAGCGCAGACCCAGGAGGTCTGGACCGTTCCTCCCGGCGGGCCCACAGGCCAGGGTGCACCCGGTTCCTGGGGCGGACATGCCGTTCCGATTGTTGCCTACGACGAACGCGGACTCACCTGTATCACTTGGGGTGCCCTGCTGCGTATGACCTGGGAGTTCTGGAATGCATATTGCGACGAGGCTTACGGACTGCTCAGCCCCGACTGGGTCGCCGCAGGCAAAACTCCCGCTGGATTTGATTCGCAGCAACTTGTGACTGACATGAACGAGCTGAAAGCGGCGTTCCCGGAAGGTCGTCCGCTCGCGGCCTAGTGAATCCGGCTTGGAAGTGTTTGCCTTGAGATCTGAGAGCTAGGCACTTCCATTTTTCTGCACATCTGTTTCCGCAGAGGCCGCGAATGCGGCCAAACAAAGGAGGATAAACCAATGGCCGAGCGCGCGTTTGCAACACCTGGGCACGTTGATGTCGAAGATCTTCGCCTGAATTACGATCCTGAGCATCCGCAAGAGCGTTTCAAAGCAGCAGGCGTAGAATCTGCTTTTCTCAGTGAGAGCGACAGGCTTCCTAGCATGGTTCCGTGGCCTGAAGCTGCAAAGCCCACGCCGGTACCGCTCCATCCGGCGCCGTCGGAAAGCGCCGACCTATCGAAGTTTAAGGGTTACGATGCCGTGGTCGTGACTTGGACATCCGCCGAAGCGGCGGCGCTGGCAGCGCTGTTCACACCGGGCTACCAGGTTTCCCAATGGTACGAGTATCGGCACAATGTGGAGAGTTACATTCCGCTGGTCACCGGGAAAACGGCTCCCTTTAATGACAATACCAAGGACATGGCACGCTACTATCACAGTCTCGGCCTGTACTTTCCATGCACAATCGGAAAAGCCCGGGTCTTGTTGATGAAATCGGGCTTACACCTCGATTATGACGGGCCGAAGTATCCGGTCCGGAAAATGATCTCCGAGGTGGTCCAAACCGTGCAGCCAAAGCTTTTCATCACCACCGGAACCGGCGGCGGAATCGGCGCAGCGGTTAAGCTGGGCGACGTTGTCATTGCCGGCCGCACCAGATTTGACTGCGTAACCCAGTTCAAGAATGAGCCTTGGGCAAAGGCCTCGTATGGTACGTCTCCCATCCCGGCCGGCGCGATTGCGGCGATCACTCCGGCGCTTACCAAGGTTAACGCCTCGCGCATCGTAGGTGCACGCGAAATCCCAAAGATGTGGGACACCGCCGAAGATACCATTGTGACCACTGATTTCTTCGGCTTTGACGATTCCACCGACTACTACAAACTCCAGGGACTGGGCCAGGCATGCGACATGGGGGATGCCATGATCGGCAATGCCATGCAACAATTTCCTAACGTGAAGTGGCATGCGATACGGAATGCATCCGATCCGCAGATACCGAATCCTTCGCACAACATCGAGCAGGCCAAGCAGGAAGCCGGGGACATTTACTCGAAGTATGGCGTCTTCACCACCGCGGCGAGTGTGATCGCCACCTGGGCCGTGATACAAGCCAGTTTCGGTCAGTAGATCCTACGCCCGGTGGAAGGTCCGGTTCACGCGAGCCTCCAGAGGCGCGCAGAAGGGACTAGAAAACGCGCGGCTCGCGGCATCCGAATCAACGCGATCACCGGAGGCCCAATTGCGACACCGCTCTATCGCAAGCTGGGATGGGAGAAGCGGAACTCAAAACACTACAGGAGCAGATACCAGCTCGGCGTCTCGGCAAGCCGTCGGAAGTCGCGGAAGCGGCGGTTTTCCTTGCGGCGGACGAATCCGGATTCACCGTTGGCAGCGAGCTTGTCATTGATGGAGGCATGAGCAATCTTTAATCCGCCGACCATGTAGCAAGGTAATTCCGTCACGTGCCCGCAGTCTCGGCCTCTCTTCCGAGCAATGTCAGCAGGGTCTCCAGTGACAGCCCCTGGTTCTCGCTGAGCGCTCAAGAAAGTCGGCGGTCCCTTCATGATCGATGATTACTCCTCATAAGTCGGCTCTGCGCCAGAAATCTGAGAGTGGGGCCTCACGGAAAACATGTCCGATGCCCGTTTATCGTTCCTAATCTCTCAGAAGCCGACTTGTGGCCCGCGTACCCTCCGTGGTTTTACTCCCGGGATTGCCTATCTCTGCGATTGCTTCCAATGTGCCGAGTTTCCATTCGTGTTCGACTGAGCGGGAATGAGCATGTGAGATAAACTGTCCGTCGCGGAGAGTTTACCGGAATGTCGGTTTCGCCCAAGAACGGAATTAGCGATTTTCATCTGGCGCCGGCGAGCAGTCTGCGTCCCTATGAAGCGTTCGTTCGCATCAGTGAGGCGCTTACCACCTGCCGTCGGTGCGAGGAATTTGCCAGATCTCTCGCCGATCTGCTCGGTGAATTTCTTTCTTTCGATCATCTCGACGTGATGGTCCTGAAGGAAAACTCAACGGAAACTGAATGGCAAGCCTGGGGCAAGGGTCTACTTGTCTTGCCGGATCTTTCACTGGAGGATTTGCTTGCATGGCACGTCTCTAGCACGCCGGAAGCACTTCACATTGCTGATTGGAACAGCGATACACGATTTCCGCGGATACGGCAATTCCTTACGGAAAAAGGCGTGAATCCAAGCTCAGTTGTCCGCGTTCCTTTGAGGGTGGCTAATCGTCACTTGGGCACATTGGGTCTAGCCAGCGCTCCTGGAGTGACGTATCGAATCGAGGATGTTCAGTTCTTGCGCCTGGTCGCACGCGTCGTTGCCTCCGCCATCGATGCCAGCGCCAACCTGCGGCGAGCGCAGGCT
>JASIEN010000158.1 GCA_030045935.1 Candidatus Sulfotelmatobacter sp. | reverse complement strand
GGGCTCGCTTTAGAAGCGCGAAAAGTTGCTCTCCTCAGCCGCCTTGCTGGCGGGGGCCTTAGTAGATTTGAGTTCGCCCAAGCCTACTTTCAACGTTTTCGGCACCGGCATCCACGCGTGTTTGCCCTCGGATCCATTGCCATTTTTCCCGTCAGCGATGCGGAAGAAAGTCATCAATTGCTGGAGTTGCTCAGACTGAGAAGCCAGTTCTTCAGCTGTGCTGGACAGTTCCTCTGCGGACGATGCGTTGCGTTGCGTCACATCATCGACCCGCGACATCGCCCGGTTGATCTGTGTGACTCCCGAGGATTGCTCTGTCGAAGCTGCTGCGACATCCTGTAGCAGCTCGGCAGTTTGGCGGATGGAAGGCACCAAATCTGTCAGCAGCCGCCCCGAGCGTTCCGCAACCGATACACTCTTCGAGGCCAGGTCGCTGATTTCCTTGGCTGCTACCTGACTCCGTTCTGCCAGTTTGCGCACCTCGACAGCAACCACGGCGAAGCCGCGGCCTTGCTCGCCAGCACGCGCGGCCTCAATGGCGGCATTGAGCGCGAGCAGATTGGTCTGGTATGCGATATCTTCGATGACCGAGATCCTGGCCGCTATCTGTTTCATCGCCTCGACCGTCTCTTTCACGGCGGTGCCGCTTTCTTCGGCCGAACGCGCCCCCTTCTCCGCTACTTGTTCCACCCGGCGGCTGTTTTCCGCATTCTGCGTGATGGAGGCATTCATCTGCTCGAGGCTGGAGCTGGTTTCTTCGACCGATGCTGCCTGTTCGCTTGTGCCCATCGATAGAGTTTGTGACGACGCAGATACTTGGGCCGCTGCGGACGCTACTGCGGCCGATCCTTCGCGTACGTCGCGGATAATCCCCGAAAGCTTGGTGGCCATATCCTGCATCGCTTGCAGCAACTTTCCGGTTTCTGCCCGGTCGGTCACGTGGATGCTTCGGTTCAGGTCTCCGGCGGCGATTGCCTCAGCGTGTTCCACCGCGCGCTGAATCGGAGAGGTGATGCTCTTGCTGACTGCGAAGGCGCCGGCAGCCGCGAGAAGTAAAGTCATGATGAGCATCACCAGTGCGATGCGTCGGCCCTTGTTGTAGGCGTCCGTACTTTCCTTGATACTCTGCTGCACTGCTGCGGATTGAAGATCGATGAACTTGATCCACGAGGCGCGATAAACCGCTAGCGCGGGCAGGACTTGGCCAGTGAGCGCAGCCATTGCCTGGTCATGTTTCTTGTCGAGCAGCAGTTTCTTGGCGTTGGTTCGTGCCGCGACATAGGCTACGCGGTGTTGAGTGACAATTTCGAAGAGTTCGCGCTCTTGAGGGGTTGTCATACTCTTCTCGATTTCCGCAACCTCGGTTCCGATCATTTGACTGATGGCGTCATTCTCTTCATTCAGCTTCCGTTCTTCCTCGGGATCGGTCGTCTGGAACAGTTGCATCGTGAGCCGCGCGTTGTCGGTGGAATTGGCAATCGTGTCGTTAGCCAGCTTGGTCATCTTGAATCGCGTTTCGATTTCAGCAGTCGTGTTCGCGTTTAACCGACCCAACCAGCTCAGGCCCAGGCCCCCCAATGCCATCAAACCCAGTAGGAAAAATCCAAAGAGGACGCCTAAACGCGTCCCAATTTTCCAGTCTTGCCAAGTCTTCATAACGTTACCTTTCCTTACTGAGTGGTTTGGTAGCCGACCTGCGGCTGCCAATTCGACTGCATCATGCCTTGCAAAAGATCGGGTACATCGATGATCAGGCCAACTCGGCCATCCGGCAGGATGGTCGAACCGGCAATTCCAGAAATTCCGCGGAAAATTTTGCCAAGCGGTTTGATCACTGCCTGCATCCCACCCAACAACTGATCTACCGCAATTCCGGCGCGAAATTCGCCGACCTTAACAACCACAACATTTTCCCGATCGGGAACTTCCTCAGAACTGCCAAACACCTCACGCAAGCGGATATACGGCAACGCCTTGCCGCGCAGATTCAGAATCCCGCTGCTTCCGGGCTGGCGATGGGCAGCAGTGAGTTCCGTGCACTCGATCACGTGCTCCTGGGGAACTACAAATGTGTCGTTTCCGGCGACCACGGAAAACCCATCAATGATCGCAACAGTGAGCGGAAGCCGAATCGTAACGATGGTGCCCTTGCCTTCTTCGCTGCCGATGTCAACGGTGCCGTGCAGGGCTTCGATGTTGCGGCGCACGACGTCCAGACCGACGCCACGACCGGAAAGGTCGGTTACTGATTCGGCGGTGGAGAAGCCGGGCCGGAACAGGACTTGGTAGAGTTCGGAGTCGGACGAGGGGCCGGCATCGACGAATAATCCCATCTGCTTTGCCTTCTGCAGAATTTTGGTCCGGCTTAGCCCCGCTCCATCGTCTTCGAGCCTCAGCACCACGCTACCCCCGACCTGGGCCGCGGAAACTTTGATCAGTCCGCACGGGTGCTTGCCGCGCTTCTTGCGAATCGGCGGCGCTTCAATGCCATGGTCAATGGCATTGCGGACCATGTGCAGCAAAGCGTCTTTCACTCGTTCCAGCACGGTGGTATCGACTTCAACCTCACCGCCCGTCACCTCTACGCGAGCCAGTTTGCTGTGCGCGTTCGCCAGATCGCGCACCGATCGCACCGCCTGGCGAAGCACCGAGCCTATAGGCACCATGCGAACGCCCATGACCTCGTCCTGCAGGTCCCTGAACAGCCGCTCAGCCTCAGCTTGTACCTCGAGAATCTCGCGTCCGAAGTCGCCGTCCAGTTTGTCAATGAGGCGATGTAATCGGCCTTGAACAATCACGATCTCGCTGGTCAAGTTCAACATACGGTCCAGCTTGTCGATGCTGGCACGCAGCGTCGGAGCCGAAGCTTCGGTCGCAACTTCGGTTTTGCCGCCGGCCGACTGACCTTCGCCCGGATGCGAAGCCGGAATCTTCCCGGAAAGTACGGTAACCTGATCGGCCATCTGCTTTCTGAGTTGCTGTTGCTCGGGCGTGAGCCGGGGTGTTTCGTTCGCGCAAGCTTTTACCAGAGCACGAGTCTCGTCCACTGCCCTGAGCAACAATGTGATGAGATCGGCACTGACCTCTCGATTCTGTTCGCGAAGAGCATCTAAGAGATCTTCGGTGGCGTGAGCAAAACTTTTTAGATCATCGAACTGAAGCGCCGTAGCATTTCCTTTGATGGTATGCGCGGTGCGGAAGATCTCGTGCAGAAGTTCAGGCCCACCAGAAGCAGATTCCATCGCGAGCAGCGACTGCTCCATGCTGTCGAGCCCCTCCTGGCTTTCGGCCAGAAAGGACGTCAGAACTGCGTCGCGATCAAAATCCACTGGAGTTCTTCCCCCTCGATCTCCAATTAAGCTGGAACTCCTACTTCCGGCGATTACGCATTATCAAAATCGCGGATTTGCGTAATTCCATCTTCGGTGTGAAACACAAGCCTGCGCCCGTGCTTTCCCGACACATCCTTGCTCACCAGACGAATCTTCGATTGGCGCACGAATTGCTCCGCAAGCTCTACGTTCCTCGTTCCCACTGATTGCAGTGGATTCGCGGCAAAGGCGCTGGAACCGCCGAACACCTTCGCCTGGAGATTCTTAATCTCACAGCCCAGGCTCAAAAGCTCATTCAACAGAGCGGGATTGGCAATGTTTCCGTAACGCAGACGGTTCGGCCCACCGTCGCTTCCCTCGGGAAGCAGGTAGTGATTCATTCCTCCGATTCTTTTCTGCAAGTCCCAAAGACAGAGTGCAGCACACGACCCCAGGATGGTTGTGATCACGGCGGGTTCGCGGGAAACAAACATCTGGCCGGGGTAGAGAAAATGCCTCGTTCCACTCGCGCCTTCGTCAGTCCGGAAGGTCCTCATCGCGTCTGGGGGTAACACCGCCGGATTGAACTTCTCGGTCATCGGCTTCTCCTTGCAGCCTGTGGCCGAGAGCCCATCCCTGCATCGAAGAGCCCCCGGCCGGCCTCGTTCGAAAGCAGTTTGACAAGCCGCATATCCGATTCATCAAATGCGATTTTCTGCGGCAACAATCTCAACATCACCAGAACCGCTACCGTGCGGCTGTTCATTCGAATGGGAACAAACACTCGAAGTGGCGGATCAGACACGCCCGCGCGCGGCTCGCCAACCGCCCTCACAAGATGAAACTCACCATCCAATACACGCTGCAGCGCAGGTTCTTCGAATGTGTCCAGCGTTTTATGCTGCTTGGGGTCGATACCAAAAGACCAGAAAAGCGTGCTTTTTCCCTGGTAGATGGTGAAGAGTGCGATCTCTTCACATCCGAGGAGGCCAGCAACGATTTCGCGAACTGCCTCCAGGGTGTCGCCGGGTCCGGCACTCTGACGCAGTCTGCGCTGCGCTGCCTCGAACCCGGCATCGTCAAGAACTCTTGCTCTCGCTATAGCCGCTTTCATCTGCCCGCACCCATCGTGATCTCCTGCAAAACGTTAGCGGCTTCTATTCCCCCAGGTAGCTCTGCAAAAGCTTGACGAGTTCATCGCCATCCACGGGTTTTGTGAGGTAGTCATTGCAACCGCTTTGAAAGCCCGCCTCCATATACGATTCCTCGCCGCGAGTTGTCAGGAGGACGATCGGAATCTCGCGAGTCGTCTCCTGCTGGCGCATTTTCTTGCAGGCCTCAAAACCGTTCATTCGCGGCATGACCACGTCCATCAGCACCAGGTCCGGACGTTCATCATTGGCCTTGGCGACCGCTTCCAGTCCGTCCATCGCGGTTACGCATTGATAGCATGTGCGTTTTTCTAAAATCGAGCGCCCCATCAGCAACGCTGTTTTCGAATCGTCGACCAGAAGAATCTTCTTCGCGGCCATCTGCCCTCCGCATGCTCGATACACGATTCCAGACTGAAATGCGCAGGTTAGCGCAGAGAAAGAACCCAAACCAAAGGAATACCGTTGGGTTGCGCCTCACTTCACGAAGATAAGGGTTCTCTTAAGAAAGTGCATCGATTTGTCTTGGCTTGACATTACCTTGGTACTTGCCAGACCAGCGACGCGCGACGCGTATGGACAAATTGCGCAGGTTGACGGATGCCGACCTCGAGTGCTGAAAAACAGGACTTGCACCTTAGCCGAGATTCCGTTTGAAGACGTACTGGCGCCAGGAACTTCAAGGGGATCTGGTAGCGCTACCGGGAATCGAACCCGGGTTTGAAGATTGAGAATCTTCCGTCCTAACCCCTAGACGATAGCGCCAT
>JASIEN010000157.1 GCA_030045935.1 Candidatus Sulfotelmatobacter sp. | reverse complement strand
GCTGTGATTCTAAGGGACTTACAGGATTTTGATTACCGTGAAATCGCAACCGTTTTGAAGGTACCGGAGGGGACTGTGAAAAGTCGAATAAATCGTGGGCGGGCGGAACTTGCGCGCCTTCTACAACGTACCTATAGGCAGGTGATGTGATGCCAGACCACACCAGAAACGGAATGCAGTGTCACGAGTTTGACCTGCTGCTGACCGACATGCTCGATGGGGTCCTCAGCGGGGAAAAACTCGATGCCTTCCAGGCCCATGCGCGGAGTTGCTCCGCCTGCGGGCCGCTGCTCGCTGAAGTCGTGGCGGGCCGCAACTGGCTGAAAGGACTCGCGGAGGTGGAGCCTCCAGCCAGCCTGGTTTCGAACATTCTGGCATCCACAACGGGCGTTGACTCCCAACGCCAGCGGGCGAACGTGGCCACGCAACCGCAGTTGTCATTTTCATTGTGGGAGCGCGCCCAGGCCTGGATCTCCGGCGCGATGCAGCCGGTCTGGGCGACGGTACGGCAGCCGAGGTTTGCCATGTCATTCGGCATGGCATTCTTCTCGCTTTCGGTCGCTCTGAGCATGCTCGGCGTCAAACCCGCCGACCTGCGCCAGATCAGCTTGCGTCCGGCGGCGATCCGGCATACTTTTTACAACACGCAAGCCCGCGTGGTGCGTTATTACGACAATATCCGGTTCGTGTATGAGTTGCAGGCGGCGGCCAGCAAAATCAAGCGCAATATGCGGCCTGCCGAAAGTCGTCCTGGAGAATCCGGACCGGCGAAACAGAAAGAGCACAAGAACGACACAACTGAACAGCCCGAGCAGAAGCAGGAGCGCAATTACAGCCAGCCGGACACGCAATATGTGCTGGCGAGCGCTCCACTACGTTTTCGCGGGCAGGAATGCCCGCGCCACACGGGAGGTCTCTCTGATAACGATCTGCCTGTAGTGTCGGTGACCACTGACGGGAGGTTCGTATGAACTGCGCCAATCACCCTGATATTGCCGCAGTCGCCTTCTGCCGCACCTGCGGCAAGGCGCTATGCTCCAACTGCACCCGTGATGTTCGTGGTGTGATTTATTGCGAGTCGTGTATCGCTGCACGGTTGGAGGGTGCGCAGCCTGCGGCGGCGTTTGTGCCGCCAGCGCAGAACGTCGCCCCAGCGCCCGGCACAGGGCAGAGTGTATACGGACCTGTCGGCTCAATGCCTGTTGTACGCGGCAGCTCTGGCCCGAACCCGGCTGTGGCGGGCATTCTGGCGGGATTCTTCCCGTTCGGCGTGGGCGCCGTGTACTGCTCACAATATGCCAAAGGCTTGGCCCACCTGCTCATTTTTATCATGCTGATTTTCGGCGCGAACCATGCCGGAAGCTGGGACTGGTTGTTTGGTCTAGGCATCGCCTTCTTCTACGTCTACCAGATCATCGATGCGGTCAAGACGGCCCACGCCATGCAAGCGGGACAGCCCGTGCCCGATCCAATGGGCTTAAGCCAGACGTTCAGCATGGGCGAAAAATTCGACAGCGGAAAGCTGCCGGTCGGTGCAATTGTGCTCATCGGTCTCGGCATCCTGTTTCTGCTGCACACGATGGGAATTTTCGAGTATGGGTTCGAGCGCTACTGGCCGCTGATTCTGATTTTTCTCGGCGGCTGGATGTGGTACCGCAACTGGGAGCGGATCAAGCTTACGGGCCGATGCAGCACGGGGTGGATTATGGGGCCGGCAATGGTGCTGACGACAGGAATTTTGTTCTTGTTGCAGTCGACAGGCATTGCCGACCTAGATCGCACCTGGCCCGCGTGGATTCTGGTGGTCGGGGTGGTGAAGCTGATTCAAAGTTCAGCGGCGAGACACGTCCCGCCGCTGCCTCCGCCCGCCGGCGGCCCGCCGGCGGCGCCCCCTCCGGCATCGACATCAGGAACGAGTTCATCTTCCGGGGAGGTGCGCAATGTCTAGCACTGTGCCACCCAGTGTCCCTCCTCCGGCTCCGCAACCCATACCGCCGTACGTTCCGCCACGGCGTTACCGGCGCTCCTTTGCCGGGCCGATTGTCCTCATCGTTCTCGGCCTAGTGTTTCTGCTGGGCAACATGCACCTGCTGTCCTGGTATCAGCTGGGACGGCTGTTTGCCCATTACTGGCCGGCTCTGCTGATTCTGTGGGGAGTGATCAAGCTGATCGAATACCAGCAGGCGCAGCGCGATGGGGTGCCCGCCCGCGGTATTGGTGTTGGCGGAGTTTTCCTGATCATCATCATCGTGATCTGCGGTCTGTCGGCGACGCAGGCCTCCCGTTTCAACTGGAATGAATTGAAAGACAACCTGAACATCGACGACAACGATCTCGACAATATGTTTGGCGAGACCTATGACTACGACGATCACCTGGAACAAGATTTGCCCGCCGCAATTACCACTGTGCGCGTGAATAACGATCACGGCGCGGTGCGCGTGAGCTATGCAAGTGACAACAAAATCACCGTTTCCGTGCGCAAGCGCGTGGGGGCAGAAAACCAAAGCGATGCAGACAGGTACAACTCGGAAACCAAGCCGACTTTGACGACCACCGGCGCTGTGCTAACGCTCGACGCCAAGACCCAGGCTGCGGGTGACCATCCGGTAGAAACCGATCTGGACGTCTCCATTCCACGCAAAATGCAGTTGGTGGTGACTTCGCGGCGGGGAGACGTGTCGGTGAGCGGCCGCGACGGGAGTGTCGAAGTCAACAACCAGCACGGCGACGTGTCGGTCGAAGAGATCACGGGCAGCGTGAAGCTGAATCTGGAAAGAAGCTCGGCCAAGGTCGAGCAGATCACCGGCGACGTGCACATCGATGGGCGTTTGAATGAAGTCTCGGTGATGGATGTCAAAGGCTCGCTGCAGCTCGACGGCGAATTTGAGGAGAGCGTGAAGATCGCGCGCGTCGCGAAAAGCGTTTCCTTCAAATCTTCGCGCACCGACCTGGAATTTTCGCGCATCGACGGCGAACTCGATCTCGACTCCGATGACCTGCACGCAGACCAAGTCACAGGCCCTGTCAATCTCACCACGCGCTCCAAACAAATTCGCCTGGAAGACGTCTCGGGCGACGTGCGCCTTAAAAATGAGAATGGCGGCATTGAGATCTCGATGCGTTCGCTGGGCAATGTTCAAATCGACAGCCGCAACGGCGACATCAACCTGAGCGTCCCCGACAAAGCGGGCTTCAAGCTGGACGCCCGCACGCGCGACGGCGAAATTCAGTCGGACTTTTCCGAGCTGAAGATCGACAATTCCGATCGCGAGTCGAAGGCCAGCGGCACTGTGGGCAGCGGTGTATCGCACATCGTCCTCAACAATGAGCATGACGGCATTGAGATACGGCGTAACACGACGACCATGAGCGGAGGCCCCAAAGGAGGCATTCCCGGCGGCATCTCCGGTGGAATCCCAGGGCCCAAGGAAGCGAAGCCGCGCAATCTGCCTCCACCAAAATCGAAGGTGGAGCCGTCGGACAACTGAATTGAGCCCGGTTTTCAATTGACCACGAAGAATACAAAGGGACACGAAGGCAACCACGCCGTACAGCCTTCGTACCTCCGTGTCCCTTATCGTTTTCGAATTTAGGACCATGCCCGGCCTTTCGTAGTCTTGGTTTTCCACAAGCGCATCTGCCACACTGGATTCTGCCCGCAAAGAAACTGATCACCGAGAACCGAGAACTGAATGGGTCGGATCCACGTCCTTTCGGAGGCTGTCGCCAATAAGATTGCCGCAGGCGAAGTCGTCGAGCGACCAGCTTCGGTGGTCAAGGAGCTTCTCGAGAACGCCCTCGACGCCGCTGCCACGCGCATCAAGATCATCGTCGAGGCCGGCGGCAAAAAACTGATCCAGATCACCGACAACGGATCCGGCATGGTACGGGACGATGCCATGCTGGCCTTTGAGCGCCACGCGACTTCAAAAATCAAAGACGCTGATGATCTGCTCAGCGTAGCCACGCTGGGCTTTCGCGGCGAGGCCCTGCCCTCGAT
>JASIEN010000156.1 GCA_030045935.1 Candidatus Sulfotelmatobacter sp. | reverse complement strand
CCGGCCTTGGTTTGCAGTTTGCGTCGCATCCGATCCACGTGCGTCGCCCTTCGGGGAAGCGGCCCGCGCGGGCAAGGATGCTTCTGGTCCCCGTGCAACTCGCGGTCGGTGGCCACAAATCCTTCAATCTTTTTCTTCTCCAGGTACTTCAGATTCAGCTCCGAGCAATATCCACTGTCGGTCAGAACTTCTTCCGGCTTCTGTCCCGATTGCTGTCGGATAGCCTCTACCGTGGGCACCAACTGCTGCTTATCATTAACGGCTTGCGTCACCCTCTGGCCTACGATCCACTGGAAATTCGGCTCGACTGCGATCTGCGTGTTGTAGGCTTGCACAAATCCGTCCGCTCCTTTCATGATGCGCGATTCCGGATCCGTGAAGTTATATTGCGCCTTGCTCTCAGGCTTGGCCTCCTCTACCGACTTCCCCTCACTCTGGGCCTGCTCCCGGACCCGCTCTTCTAACGCTCGCTTGGCCTCTTGAATCTTCTTCAGCCGCGTTTCCCGTCGCGCCAACTCCGCTGGCAATTCGTCACCGGTGCGATCGCGCCCGTAACGGGCATCTTCTTCCGCATCCACCCTCTCGGCTTGCTGCAACAGCTTCTTCACCTCTTCCTTTAAGCGCTTCTCGTCTTCCTGCATCCGTCGGTAACTCATGGCCTTGTGCTTGCTGGCATTCGCTTTCACTTTGCTCCCGTCCAAGACCACCCTCCCCAGTTTCATGGTCCCGGTCTGCAGCGCGATCTGCAGCAGTTGATCAAACAACCCCCGCAACGCCTTCAGGTGCAGCTTCCGAAAGTCGGAGATAGTTCGAAAGTCCGGTTCGTTCCCCGCCGCCAACATCCGAAAGCCCACATCCTCCAGCAGCTTCTTCTGGATCTTGCGCGAGGAAAACACCCCCACACAGTAGCCGTAGAGCAAAATCTTCGTCATCATCTGCGGATGATACGGTGGTTGTCCCCGCTCGTCCTCTTCATACACCGATTCGATGTCCCGCAGATCCAGTTGATCGACGACATCGGAGACAAAATGTGCTAGGTGATTTTCCGGCAGCCAATCGCGCAAGCTCGGCGGCAACAGCAAATCTTGTTCGGGGAGGTAGGTTCGGTAGCTTTTCGCCATGATTCTGAAAACTTGCACACTGCTCGTCCTCTTTCAAGCAAAATCAGCAGAACCGAGGCCAATACTCAGACACACTCTTAGTACTACTGTGTTATAAATCAGCAGCGGCGCCTTACGCAGCAAACGGGGCAGGAAGGGAGTTGCTGGAGAAGGTACCGCGCGAGCTGGATTCGGATGGTTGCGATGGAATAGGGATTATGACGTTCGGCGCGTGTGCGGCGAGCCGCGGGGCTTGAACTCGGTCGGAAATTCCGGGGCGCGTAGCTCCAGTCGATCAGCGCGTGCAGAGGGGGAAAAACGACTTCGTTCCGCCACCAGGAAGCCGTAGGCAGCGATGCATAAGGTGGCATGATGATGAAATCCTCGCCAGCCACGACCTTCGTAATGCCCCAATCCCAGTTCCTGCTTGAGCTCTTCGTAATCTCGCTCGATGATCCAACGATGCTTGGCTGTTTTTACCAACTCTCTGAGTGTGGTATCGGAGAAGAAAGTGGAAAGCCAATACTTGGTTGGTTCCCTCTCCCCGGCAGGCCATTCGATCAATAGCCATTCTTCTCCATGCGGTTGCTTTCTCCGTTCATCGCGATGAGCAGGTCGCACGCGTAGCGCCGCAAAACGAGAGCGCAATCTCTTCTTGGTTCCCTCACGCCACGATACCGTCTTCCATTCCTTGCGTGCTAAGGACTCCGCCAATTGCTTCACGGAAACAGGTTGATGCTGCCTGTCTCGACGGAGTCGCGTGCCGGGGCGCCCTCTCCCCTGCTGTTGTTTTGCGGGCAGAGGTGTTTCTCCAGGTTCCCAAACGGTTGTACGTTCTCGAACGCCGACAACATACGGTAATCCCAGGTCCGTGATGGCTGCTCGAAAGTCGTAGTTGTCGCCATAGGCCGCATCGGCCAATACGGGTGCCCTGGGAACTCCATCCCTCACCGCTTTCCGAATCTGTTCCAAGGCGATCGCCAACTTGGTTTGAAACCGAATCTGTTTCGGAACGCCGGCTGCTTCGCGCCGTTCCTCATCTTCGGCCCAAGTCTCCGGTAAGTACAAACGCCAGGCGATCGGAAGGCTCGCCTGCTCGGTAGTAATCGACAAACTCACAGCGACCTGGCAATTGTCCTGCTTACCGACCTGTCCGCAATACTGACGAGCCACCCCCACCGAGTGCGTGCCCTTCTTGAGAAAACCCGTGTCATCCACGATCCAAGCGATCACGGGCCCGTTTTGTTCCATCGCTGCAAGCACCGACTGCCGCACTTGTTGCAGTAAGGCTTCGTCACTCCACGGAGCATGTGCGACCAAATGATGGAGGGACTGGTGCGTCTGTCGCACGTCGTCGGGGGCCAATCGTGCCGCCATCGGCTCGACGCTCTTGCGCTCTCCCGGAAGAAGCAGACCGGTGCAATAGGATTTTAGTGGTTCCACGCGATCCGCGTGCTTGGCGGCTCGCGCCAGGCTGTCCAGATAGGCCGCAAAGCGTCGTTGTTGTGCGCCTGGCGCCGAAGAAAAGGCGCTCATGCCGCCCAGAGTGTATTGGAATAGCACGCGTTCGCTGCTACATGTTTATTCGAAATGTGCTTAATTTAGTAACACAGTAGTATTAGAAGCGCAACGACAGCGCCCTGATAGGCAAAGGAAAGTTGAAACGTCAGGGACACAATCATCACGATTGTGGCTGCGAGGACCATCCGGCCAACCAAGCCGTACCTGCCCGGATACGGCGCGAGCTCCTGTTT
>JASIEN010000155.1 GCA_030045935.1 Candidatus Sulfotelmatobacter sp. | reverse complement strand
ATGCCGTTCAGGGCGAAATGCCACGGCCCGACATCGCGCTTGGCGCGAAACGCGCGGACTCGCTCGATTTGTTTCTGTTCAAGCCCAGGGTCAATCTTCTGAATTGGAACCGGCTTCTCCTCTTCCACCTCAAATTTGTTTACACCGACGACGATTGCCTTGCCCTGATCAACTGCCTGCTGATATTCGTAAGCCGCATTCTGAATTTCCTGCTGCACAAAGCCGCGTTCAATGGCTTTTAACATGCCGCCCATGGTTTCGATCTTGCCGAGATACTCGGCGGCGCGTTTTTCGATTTCGCTGGTCAGAGATTCGAGGTAGTAAGACCCGGCGAGAGGATCGACGGTCTGCGGCGCACCCGACTCGTAGGCGATGATCTGCTGCGTGCGCAAGGCAATTCGCGCCGCTTGCTCGGTGGGAAGAGCCAGGGCCTCGTCGTAGGAATTGGTATGCAGCGATTGTGTTCCGCCCAGAACAGCGGACAGCGCCTGAATCGCCGTGCGGACTATGTTGTTTTCCGGCTGCTGAGCGGTGAGCGTAGATCCGGCGGTTTGTGTGTGGAAGCGCAGCATCCATGAGCGCGGATTTTTCGCTTTGAAATGCTCACGCATGATGCGCGCCCACATGCGGCGCGCAGCGCGGAATTTTGCGACCTCCTCCAGAAAATTGTTGTGCGCGTTGAAAAAGAACGAAAGCCGGGGGGCGAACTGGTCCACATCCAGTCCGGCCTTGATGGCGGCATCGACGTAGCACATGCCGTCACCCAGCGTGAACGCAACTTCCTGTACCGCCGTCGATCCCGCCTCACGCATGTGATAGCCGGAGATCGAAATCGTGTTCCAATCTGGTACGTTTTCGTTTGCCCAGGCAAAAATGTCGGTGATGATGCGCAGCGCCGCCTGCGGCGGATAGATGTATGTTCCGCGGGCGATGTATTCCTTCAGAACATCGTTCTGCACGGTCCCGGAAAGTTTCTTCATGTCCATTCCTTGCCGCCGGGCGACAGCAACATACAGCGCCAGAAGGATAGAAGCCGTGGCATTGATGGTCATCGACGTCGAGATTCTTGTCAGATCGATGCCGTCGAACAGGCGCTGCATGTCTTCAATGGAATCGATGGCTACGCCAACCTTGCCCACTTCTCCGGTGGCGAGCGGATTATCGGAGTCCAATCCAATCTGCGTCGGCAGATCGAACGCCACGGAAAGTCCCGTAGTGCCGTTGGCAAGCAGGTACTTATAACGTTTGTTTGATTCGTCGGCATCGCCCATGCCGGCGTACTGGCGCATGGTCCACAAACGGCCGCGGTACATAGTGGCTTGCACGCCACGGGTAAAGGGATACTCGCCGGGATAGCCATCTTCCGTTTCATAGTCGAATCCCTTCAGGTCCGCGGGTGTGTAGAGAGGATTGACGGTAATGTGGGAGGAAGTTTCGATTTCTGGCGGAGTCTTCTCGGAGGAGGCTATAACTTTGCTGGGCACGGATGATCCTTTTCAACAGAGCGATTTTTGCGGTCTAGTGCTAACGAGCAATCGGAATACCGAACTGGCTTGATTGCAATAGTCCCGAATGAACCAGAGCGCAACACTCGCCCCTATGGAAGAGCGTAACCGTAAGGCAAAGCGTTTCATGACCTTGCGCGGTTTCTAGCCTTGCGCCGCACGCGCCAGAACGAACTCACTCCGAACCAGGCGAATAGCGTTGAGAAGCAAATCGCCAACACGACCCGGCCAAAGCCGGTTTTTCCTGCGTTATATTTCGCGTATTCGTGGGCTGCGGCCAAGCCTCCGCTCGCTGCCATGAGCAGAAAAACACAGCCAATGGCCTCCAGCCACAGATCGTGCAGCGCGCTGCCGGTTGAGCGAGCCGTCGCCGAAACCGCGCTGCCCGCAGCGCGTAGAATTCGGCTTTTGCCTGCCTGCTTTGCCGCAACTTTCGCGATCACCCCGATCTTTTGGGCGGTCGAAACCTTGCTCACGGCTCGATTTTAACAGCCTTCGGCGCTACAATGGCGCAACCTGCATGCGCAGCCATTCTGCACGCCGGGGGCATCTAAGAGAATGGGCGGTATATTGATAAGGAAGCGAGCCAAACGCGCCATTATTCCGCGGCACAGAACGCGGCCTATTGCACGACTCGCTCAGATTGGCCTCGGCATTCGCTTTAACCCAGAGTCTGGCTGCGCAAAGAGCGCTTGCTCGGAATGACCTAGAAAGTAGTTCGAATCGGGGGACATGTGGATCAGCAACTCAAGCAACTTATGAAGGAACTGGGCGAAGCCATCAACGAGTCTCTTTCCGACTCTGACCAGATTGCCGAGGTTGTCTCCCGTATTAAAGAGGGTGGCTATGACATTTTCCTCGTGCTCGAAGCCACCATCGGCGTGAGCAAGCAGGGTGAAAAAGCGACTGACAAATCTTCCATTGTTTCTACAATTCCTTCCAACGCGGAATTCAAAGTCAACGATCAGGATGTGAAATTCCTTAAGTCGCTGCGCATTAAAATTGAGGAAGAGAAATAGCGCAGCAACTTCCATGAGTATCAGACCCGTAATGATGATTAAGGGGAGATCCCCTCGCTTCGCCTGAATTAGCGGCTTCGCTGGGGATGACGCCGTCGCGCCTTGCTATGGTCGGAACCACGTCGTACAGGTTTAGGATCGTCCCAAAGGATGGAGCATGAAGCCGTTGACGCCCCGCCAACCTCTAACTCCTGTGCTACCATCTACTTTTTTCAGGCAGTTGCATGAAAGACACTCTCGGAGTTCTTCTCGCCGGCGGCGCCGGAGAGCGCCTTTACCCCCTCACTCGCGACCGAGCAAAGCCTGCTGTGACGTTCGGCGGTATTTACCGCATCATCGATATCACGCTTTCCAACTGCCTCAACTCCGACCTGCGCCGGGTTTACATTCTCACGCAGTACAAGGCGTTGTCGCTGAACCGCCACATCCGCGAAGGCTGGAACATTCTTGGGCGCGAAGTCGGCGAGTTCATTGAGGTGCTACCGCCGATGAAGCGGGTGAGCGATCAGTGGTATCAGGGCACGGCCGACGCGGTTTACCAAAACATCTATTCCATCGGTTCCGAGCAGCCGAAGTACGTCCTGATTCTCTCCGGCGATCACATCTACAAGATGGATTACGGCAAGATGATGAAGCAGCACGTCGATGCTGCTGCGGACGTGACGATGGCGACCATTCAGATCGATCTGGAAGAATGCACGCGCTTCGGGGTAGTGGATTTCGACCGCGATGGCCGCATCAACGGATTCGAGGAGAAACCCAAAACGACGCAACTGCGATCTCCCTGGAACCCCGACAAGGTTGCCGGATCGATGGGTGTTTACCTGTTCAACGCTGACGTACTCATTCCTCTCCTGCTGAAGGACGCGGAAGACTCCAGCTCAAGCCACGATTTCGGCAAAGACATTCTGCCGAAAATGGTGAACGACTATCGCGTCTTCGCCTACGACTTCATCGATGAGAACAAGAAAGAAGCGCTTTACTGGCGCGATGTGGGAACGCTCGAGGCCTACTACGACGCCAATATGGATGTGGCTGCGGTTTCGCCGATCTTTAATCTCTATGACCAGGATTGGCCGATCCGCACGCACCAGCGACAATATCCGCCGGCAAAGTTTGTATTTGCCGAGAAAGACCGCATGGGCACGGCGCTTGATTCCATGGTCTCGAACGGCTGTATCGTTTCGGGAGGCGTAGTCAGAAATTCGGTTCTATCGCCCGACGTGCGCGTGAATTCGTATTCCGAAGTCGATTCGTCAATTCTGTTTTCACATGTCGCAGTGGGGCGGCATTGCCGCATCCGGCGCTGCATCATCGACCGCAACGTGCATCTGCCCGAAGGCACCACCATCGGATATGACACCGAAGCCGACCGCTCGCGCTATTTCGTCACCGATAGTGGAATCACCGTGGTGACGCGGGATTATTCGTTGTTCGAGAACCCGGTTACGGTGGACTACTTCACCAGTGAATAGACGTTTCACCTCTCCACAGCAGAGGGCGACAGGGGAAGCGGTAGACTTTTGCTTCCCGTTTCGTCTCTCAGCTTCAATGAATCGTGTACCCGAAAGTGTGCGTTGCGTCACATGGCGATCTCGGCGCACCAGTTATAATCACTGATTCAGTAAGGCTGGAATATTCTGCCTGTAAGGATTCACCTTGCTCGATTTTCTAGGCGATCTTAAGCGGACCCACATGTGCGGCGTGCTGCGTGCTGCTGACGCCGGCAAAAGAGCTGTGCTCATGGGATGGGTCAACCGCCGCCGCGACCATGGCAATCTGCTGTTCATCGATCTGCGCGACCGTACCGGCGTGACGCAGGTCGTGTTCAATACCGACCGTGACCGTGTGGTCCATGCGAAGGCCGAGACTCTGCGCAATGAATATGTGATCGCCGCGATCGGCACGGTCAAGCTGCGCGATGCGAACACGATTAATCCAAATATGCCCACCGGCGAGGTCGAGCTGGCTGCCGACGAACTGAGGATCTTGAACGAATCGAAGCTTCCACCGTTCCTGCCTTCTGACACGGCGCTTACCAATGAGGAAACGCGGCTGAAGTACCGCTATATCGATTTGCGACGCGATGTAATGCAGTTCAACATCGAGACACGGCACAAAGTTGCCAAGGCGATCCGCGATTATTTGTCGGCACAGGGATTTTTTGAGATCGAGACGCCGTTCATGACTCGCTCCACGCCCGAGGGTGCGCGCGATTATCTTGTGCCGAGCCGCGTGCAGCCGGGCACGTTTTACGCGCTGCCGCAGTCGCCGCAGATGTTCAAGCAGATTCTGATGATTTCGGGCTTCGACAAGTATTTTCAGATCGTGCGCTGCTTCCGCGACGAAGACCTGCGCGCCGACCGGCAGCCCGAGTTCACGCAGATCGATCTGGAGATGACGTATCCGCAGCCCGAGTCGGTGTGGGCCGTGGTCGAGGGATTTCTGACTGCGGCGTTTGCCGCTGCAGGCTACGAGATTAAAACGCCATTCCCGCGCATGGATTACGACGAAGCCATTCGACTGTACGGCATCGATAAGCCGGATTTGCGCTTGCCGCCGTTTACTGATGTGCGCGAGTGCTTCTCTGCGGAAAATCTGCAGGAGCTGGCGATTAATCCGAATCTGCCGGTGATTGCTATTCGCATTCCGAAAGTTGGCGAGCTATCGCGGAAGGAACGCGACGACATCAAGCCCCTGTTTCACTCCAAGGGCGGGGCGCGGGTGTATGAAGATTTCAAGCGCATCGCGAATAAATATCCTGCCGCGGCCGAAGCAATTAGTAAGAAAGCTGGAGCAGAGCCGGGCGATTTGATTGTGCTGGTTGCTGGTTCTACAGAAAAAAGCTCCGCGCAGTCGGGGCCGCAATCGGCGGTTTCGCCGCATCGCAAGGTCACGCCACAGGAGCTGGCGATTTACAATTCTGCCGGATTGCTGCGGCTTGCGCTCGCGCAAAAATATGCCGAGCGGCACCAGTGTTTTCAGAGAGGCGATTTTCGATTTCTCTGGGTCACGAACTTCCCCATGTTCGAGTGGGATGAACACGAAAAACAATGGATGGCGGCGCACCATCCGTTCACCTCGCCGCACGAGCAGGACATGAAGCTGCTCGAAGAGGGAGTCGAGGCCCTGCACGATCCGCTTTCGCCGTTAGGCGCGGTGCGGGCGCTGGCGTATGACGTGGTGCTGAATGGGACCGAGTTGGGCTCGGGCTCGATTCGTATTCATCGGCAGGATGTGCAGCGCCGCATCTTCCGCGCGCTCGGCATGAGCGAAGAAGAAGCCAAGGCACGCTTTGGGTTTTTCCTGGAAGCGCTTGAGTACGGCACGCCTCCGCATGGAGGGATCGCCCTTGGCCTCGACCGCATCGTGATGATTCTCGCCGGCGCTGAAAGCCTGCGCGAAGTGATTCCGTTTCCCAAGACTGCGCGCGCGGTTGATTTGATGGTGGACGCGCCGACGCCGGTGAGCGAGGCGCAGTTGAGGGAGTTGGGGGTTGCGGTTAAGAAATGACCCGTGGGGATGGATTGGTGGCGTCATCCCGAGCGTAGGCGCTTTTCAGCCGTGGCGAAGGATCTCGGCGCAAAATGACCGGGGGCACTGAGATCCTCCGCCCGCTGGTGAGAACGCGGGCGTTCGGGACGACGCCTTCTACGGAGCGATTTAAATCAGGCCACCCACGCGCGCTGGCGGTCTCGCGGCCTTCGCCCGCGCATAAAGCTGAGTGCGATCGCTATTTGACTTGCCTCTGCAGCGCTCCTAACATGAGCTTCCTGAGTTTTCCCGCCAATGATCGGCCAAACTATCTCGCACTACCGCATCGTCGAGAGGCTGGGCGGCGGCGGCATGGGAGTGGTTTATAAGGCCGAGGACATCAAGCTCGGCCGCTTCGTCGCGCTCAAATTTCTCCCCGACAACGTGGCACATGATCCGCAGGCGCTGGCCCGCTTCCAGCGGGAGGCGAAAGCGGCTTCGGCATTAAACCATCCCAATATCTGCACGATCTACGAGGTTGATGAGGAACAGGATCGCGCCTTCATTGTGATGGAACTGCTCGAGGGCATGACGCTGCGCGAACGCATTTTCGGCAAAACGATCGCCACCGAACAGTTGCTCGATCTGGCCATCGACGCAGCGGGGGCCCTGGATGCCGCGCACGCCAAAGGCATCATTCACCGCGATATCAAGCCCGCGAACATTTTCGTGACCACTTTGGGGCATGCCAAAATCCTCGACTTTGGCTTGGCCAAGCTCTCGCCCGAGCATTCCCAACCGGTCGCCTCGCAGGGACCGACTGTGATGAGTGAAGTTGACCTGACCAGCCCCGGCGCGGCGGTGGGAACAGTTGCGTATATGTCTCCTGAGCAAGCACGTGGCGAGGAACTTGATGCCCGCACCGATCTGTTTTCTTTCGGCGCTGTGCTCTACGAAATGGCCACTGCACGTCCGGCATTCGGGGGAAATACGTCGGCGGTGGTTTTCGATTCCATCCTGCACAAAGTGCCTGTGTCGCCAGTACGCTTGAACGCTGAGATACCCGCGGAGCTGGAACACATCATCGGGAAGGCTCTCGAGAAGGACCGCAAGCTGCGCTACCAGACTGCCGGCGATATCGTGGCTGATTTGAAACGCTTGCGCCGTGGAATCGAATCCGGACGTGTCAGTTCAGTCTCAGGATTTAGTTCGGCTGCGGCAGAACCAAAGCAATCTGCGCACTCAGGGATCGCTATGGTTCGGCCGGCCAAGGTCAATCGCTGGAAAATTCCTGCGATCAGCGGAGCCGCGATCATCGCCCTCGCGGTGCTCGCGTATCTGTTCCGGCCCACTCTCCCGCCGCCTAGGGTTACCGGATACACCCAGATCACTCATGACGGGCAGCAGAAATCATTCGCCGGACAATCAATCGCTACAATACTCACGGACGGTCCCCGGCTGTTCCTGCAAGAGAATATCGACGGAAAGTTTGTAATTGCACAAGTTTCCTCTACTGGCGGGGAAACCGTGGTGATTCCTACTCCGTTTACCAACGCGGAGCCATTGAACATTTCGCCAGATAAATCCGAGTTGCTGATCAGCAGTTTTACAGGCAGCGAACTGGATCAGGAAATTTGGGCGTTGCCAGTACTCGGCGGCTCGCCCCGTCGCGCAGGTGAGCTTCGCGCCTGGGATGGAACCTGGCTGCCAAACGGCGATTTTCTCCTGGCGCGCAACAATGAACTTCTTGATATTTCTCCGTCAGGCTCACGGCACTTTGCCTCCCTACCCAATTTCGCCTACTGGTTCCGCTGGTCGCCGGATGGGAAGCAGTTGCGTTTCACCTCCTCGGTGCCAGGCCAAGGCGTCAATACTGTTTGGGAACTTCCCGCGAACGGCGGTGATCCGCATCCCTTGTCACTTGGGTGGAAGCAGAAGCTGTATCAGAACGGCAGTTGGACACCGGATGGAAAATATTACATTTTTGATGTCTTCGGGCCGTCTCGCATGGACGTATGGGCCATCCGCGAAAAGGGCGACTGGTTCCACAAAGTTGATCACCGCCCCGCGCAGCTAACTTCAGGGCCAATGAGCTTCGAAGGAATTCAACCGAGTGCTGACGGTAAGAAGATCTTTGTCGTGGGAAATCAGATCCGTGTCGAATTGGATCGCTACGATCCCAAGTCCAGGCAGTTCCTCCCATATATTGGCGGCGCTTCCATCAGCGATCTCACTTTTTCTCCCGACGGCCACTCGGTGGCTTACCTGACTTTCTCCAGCGCCTATTCCGGCTCCAAGCTGTGGCGCAGCGGTGTGGATGGAACTGAAAAGATGCAGTTGACCACGACCGAGCCCATGTACGCCCGCAGTCCGAGTTGGTCTCCCGATGGCAAACAAATCGCCCTTGCGGGATACGATCCAGCCTTGAACGCCCAGCTGTATGTAATCTCTGCGGAGGGCGGCACACCGCGCACCCTTTCAGCTGTGCAATTTGGCATAGGCCAACTCTCCTGGCTGCCTGATGGCAAATCACTGTTATTTCACGATTCCTTCGGTCCCAACTCCCCTAACGCGGCTTTGAAGGTAATCAATGTCGATACTCTCCAAGTTAAAGAACTGGCTGCCCCGCAGGAGATATTTTTGCCGGTGGCATCGCCTGACGGTCGCTATATTGCGGCCAGCAGCGCGGATGGACAAAAGCTCATGTTGTTTAACTTCACCACTCGCGTCTGGTCCGATCTGCTGAACAAAGAAGCCGGAGGCTGCGTTACCTGGTCGCGCGACAGCAAATACATCTACATCGATCATGGAATCGGTGAGCACCCAGCCTTCTATCGCTTTCGTTTAGCTGACCGCAAACTGGAGCTCGTGGCCGACCTGAAAGGTCTTCGCCGCGCAGTGAATGCCGGATTTCCCTGGAGCGGAATTACGCCCGACGGCGCTCCGATTCTGCTTCGAGACCTGAGCACGCAGGAGGTTTACGCTCTGGATCTTGAGACGCCGTAGCGACGGGACTTCCACAACAACCGGTTGAAGCTGGCCGAGCTCCAAGCCATTTTTCCGCGATTTGAATCCGCGCTTATCCTCGGCTACTTCCGCAGCGAGCGCTCACTGCTACAATGCCGTGTTTCGCATAAGTCTGATTACGCCTTGGCCGAACTTACGGCTGCACATCGCCGTATTGTCTTGTGAGGCGTGCGAAGCCGGGGCTGAAGCCCCCGAATATCGCCGTCCGTGACGCGGCCCTGAAGGGCCACTCTTCCACATTCCGGGAAGAAGTCGAAATTCCGAAAGGCGAAGGCGACGCGGGGGCGCGAACGTAATCCGGGGAGCGAACGTTTGGAAGACGTCCAGGTAGTCGCGATGCTGGTCCGCCGCTGCTGTTCGGGCGACGCTGCTGCCTGGGAGGAGATCGTTCGAACCTACAACCGGCGTATCTATAACATCTGCTATCGCTTTGCCGGATCGGCCGACGACGCCGAAGACCTTACACAAGAAGTTTTCATCAAGATGTACCGGACGCTGGCGAGCTACGACAGCTCGAAGGGAGCGTTCGTCACCTGGGTGACAACGATTACCCGTAACCTGCTGGTGGACCATTTCCGCAAGACCAAGCAGGACCGGCTGACCGACTCGATTGACGCGCCGGTCTCTACGCAGGAAGACGCGCAGCCGCTCAGTGAGCAAATTCAAGACCAAAGTGCACCTCCCGACCAGCATGTGCGCAGCCGGGAGGCTGGCGAGAGCGTTCACGCGGCCCTGGCGAAGCTTTCGCCGGAGCTGCGTGAAGCTGTGATTCTAAGGGACTTACAGGATTTTGATTACCGTGAAATCGCAACCGTTTTGAAGGTACCGGAGGGGACTGTGAAAAGTCGAATAAATCGTGGGCGGGCGGAACTTGCGCGCCTTCTACAACGTACCTATAGGCAGGTGATGTGATGCCAGACCACACCAGAAACGGAATGCAGTGTCACGAGTTTGACCTG
>JASIEN010000154.1 GCA_030045935.1 Candidatus Sulfotelmatobacter sp. | reverse complement strand
AAACATGGTCAGGGAAATATTCATGACTACTTGCCTCCTTTTCCGTTATCAGATCGCGCCTTCTCGACGATGTCCTTCGACAGGCGATCGAAATCATTGGCTGCCCTGACGTACAGGCCGGCAATGAGCCAGGCCACGAAGAACTGGGACAAGGCGAACAGGTAGGCCAGATTTACACCTAACACCTTGATCGACATGAATTGGGGTGCGTAGCCGACCAACACGGGCAGGGCGAAGTAGTAAATCACGAAGAAAATGAAGGCGGGCACGATGAAGATTTTCTTCGTGGCCATCAGATCCTTGAATTCGGGACTGTCTGCAATCTTGTCCCAGGTAGTCTGCGAAGCCTGATAACGCTCCTCGATTAATTGCGTGGGCATAGGGCTCCTTGTCGTCGGACTGTAAGCGGATATGCCGCAGCGGGAGCCAGCGGGCTTGCCACGATATGAGGTGCCCCCGCGTGCGCGGCCCTAATGAATCTCCGATTTCAGTTTGCTTGTATGTCCGGGGGCAATTCTTGAAACGCGAGCACGAATTGCCCTACAAGACATGCTGCGGAAGGTACTGCGTTTTTCAATATCCGTCTGTGATGGTTATCACAAACTCGAGTGATCATCGGCGGAGTTTCCCGAAAAGCGGCCGGCTTTATCCGATAGGATGAAACTATTGCTTCTGAAGGATGGCGCTTACCGTCAATTGCGATCCGGGGCTGACGGCAAGATCACGCTTCCACTCGGCGAAGCCAGGCAGGGAAAACGTAACTACATGCGTGCCGGTACTGACCGCGATTTCGGAAGGCGTGCTGCCCACATATTTGCCGTCTATCGTGATTTCAGCGCCCGATGGCGTCGAGCTGAAGTTGCATTTAATGGTGCTTTCCTCGGCTGCCGAGAGCTGAGCAGAAGTCGCCGTAGCTGGAGCTGAAGCCGGTGTAGACGCTGAAACCCCCGGCACGGTTGATCGCACCGCGGTTGATGGCTGCGGTGATGACGCCGGCAAAGGCTGGGCCGCGGCCGTCGTGACTACTGGCATTTTCCCAGCTACCAGGGTGTAAAGCTGGCTTCGTGCCTTTCCCTTATCATCGATGTAGTAGACCAGCAGGCCGCGCTTCTGTCTTCTCGCCTCGAATGTTTCGCCACTAGGAAGCGGTGTGCATCGCGACCATTTCGAGTCGACGGTGCAACTGACGCGGTATGGCGCCTGATCGCCTTCCTGCACGAGCATGGTGTTGGTCACTTGCGTGGTCTTGCTGTTGTTGCAGTACGCGTCGAAATTGACCTGATCACAATTCTTGGGAACGCCGCTGTTGTCGATGACGACGGAATGTGTTTCGGAATCGAGGATTTTGATGCGGATGGTTGCTTTCTCGGCAGCACTCGCGATGAGAGTCAAGACCATCACAACCAGCAGAATTCTGCGGTAATTCATGGACTACTCCTCTGACGTACAGTGGGATCCTCCCAGTTCGAATGATTCGCTCAGTCGAACCGGCTCGATTCCACATTGTGCCAGATGTTGACCGTTGCTGCTGACTGTTGATAACTGTTGATAAAGAATCAGCCCGGCTGAAGAGTCAGCCGGGCTGATTGCCCACAGTTCTAGAATGTAAAGATCGGCCCAAATTCTGTGCGGTGATCTTGCCACAGGTTGTCGGGCGATCCGGCTATGTCATAGGTCAGGCCAGGCGCCAGGCGCGTACCATAGACCGACTGCTCAACGCCAAACGTGCACCACGGGTTTATCTTGTAGTACAGAGTGGCTGCAAAGACCTTGCCCATCAGAAGCGGCAGGCCGCCGTTACCGCTGGCTTGAGTCAGGTCATTATGCACGACCTGGTCTTTGCCGAAATGGAAGAAAAGCTGCCAGCCCGCGTTGTGGCCCTTCGGATTTGCGTTAAACCAACGCGAGAGTGGGAAGCCGATGTTGGCGAATCCGCCGAAAGAGCGGACTGGTCTTTGCGGAGCGATCACAACGGAGCCAGTGCAAGTTCCGGTGGCAGCGTTCGCCACTCCGGTGCAGGCCAGAATCGCCCCTCCAGCAGCCGCCAGCGGGCCGCCATCCGTCGTGGGGAAGGTGATCGGACCGGACAGCCCAGTTGTGTCGGTGTAGTAGGAATTGACTTGGCCACCGAAGAAGAAGCGCAGGTCGCCGCCACGATACCCGCTGGCGACGATAGTGAACCAACGCGTCGGTATCTGTATCGCGATCTGGTTGCCGTATTGCTTGCTGGAATCAGTAAAGCCGTTGGGGAATGCGGCCTCATAGGTCGCGCACAGAGCGCCTACGCAAGCAGCATAGTTATTGGCGCCGGCCGGCCCCGACACAATGGACGTACGCCGGGATTCGAAGCCGCTCCAGAGAACCTGCGCGGGAGCTACACCTGGCGCCTTGTCCAGCGGGAACTGGATGGCGAGTCTGCCTTCGACTTCCGGGCGACCCGAATCAGCACCTTCGCGCTCGCCTTCTCCGAGTTGGCCCGCCAATCCCAAACTGCCAAGCTTCAGAATCTGGCCGCTGCTCGGCATCATGATCGCGAAAGTAGGCGAAATCTTTACACCTCCGCCCACTTTCTGGACCAACCCGAACTGGAATTGCGGCGACCGGGTGTAAATATCGCCGTAAAATGCACCCAAGAAGGTCGTTTCCAGGATGCTGGGAAGAACGCTGGAACCAAACAACGTCCAGTCCTGTCCGCCTTCAAAGTACAGATCGGTGTCTTCGCTGGCGGCGTAATCCATGCGCGCCCACGCCAGACGCAGCTGGAATGCATTGCTGCGAATTGACGAGACGTCGCGATTGTCCGCTTCGCTGAAGTTGCCTTCGTAGTCGCCTTCGATGCGGCCCGTGAAGACAAGTTTCGGGGAAATGTCTGGCCACTCGAAGTTCGCGCCGATGCGCGTGGAGCGAGCCTTGATGTGGAACTCCGGATCCAGCGTTGGACCGGTGCTCGTCGCCGTTGTTGAGGTTAAGAACAATCCGATAAACGGAAAGTCATCGCCGTTTGGCGAACTGGTGTCCTTGGCGGCGGTCGATTTGATGAAGCCATAAGGCGTCATCTTAACCGGACCCATCTTGAAGGCTGCATTCAAGCCATCCTTCTTGGGTGGGTCAACCGGCAACGTGCGCAGGGGAGCAATCGCCGGAATTACCGCGGGAGCCTCGGTCTTGGCTTGTGGCAGTGGATCTGGTTGCGGAGCCGGGGCCGGCGCCGCTGCTGCAGCCGGAGTTGGAGCGGGTGCTGCCACTACAGTTGCCGCGGGTGCGGGAGTATTGACGGCTGTAGAGAGGTCAGCGGCACTCAGCACTCCTTTGCGGTTAAGCGCATCTACCAGTAGCTGAAATTTCGTTTCTGGACTGGCGTTGCGAATGGCGTTGGCTTCGGTTGGAGCCAGCACGCCTTTCATTACGAGCACCCCGAGCAGCGCGGTAACATTCGCGTCGGCTGCCGGCGTCAAACTGGGAGTGGAAGAGGGTGTTGCCTCTACGGCAGATGTGTTAGCTGCGTTGTCGTTCGCCGGTTTTCCATCGTTGCTGCCCGCGAACGCGGACGCAGCCGTAATGGCCAGCATAAGCAGAATCGACGACCACCTCTTGAGCGG
The DNA here is from genome assembly GCA_030045935.1 of Candidatus Sulfotelmatobacter sp. GTDB lineage: Bacteria > Acidobacteriota > Terriglobia > Terriglobales > Acidobacteriaceae > Sulfotelmatobacter. The sequence continues at coordinate 2,181 of JASIEN010000154.1, read as the reverse complement.
TTTAAACATAGACGGTTGTCTCCTCGTTCCGGCTCGGCTAATCGCCTGGGCACAGAAAAATCGGCGGAAATCTAAGAGCGGGTCATGGCGTTTGTCAAGAATTTTGCGCCGGCCCTGTTGTTTTAATTAGCATTTTGCTGTGTCAGTTCACAGTATTTAAGAAAGTACCTGCCGTCCGGACACTGGACGTTTATCTGCTGTTGCAGAAGGCAACGCAGTGACGGGGGTCACACGTGAGGGTGAGTACGGTGAAAAATCGGCCTGTTGGTGCGGAAAAGGGATAGTCGCAAGCGTCGAAGCCCCGGAGCAGTAGTCCTTTGTGGTTAGTGCCGCACCAAACCAGTAAACAACTGGCGCCTAACAAAAACCGGCAACCCGATTGGTTCGGAAGAGGAACCAGTTTTGCCGCGGCCTAGCAGCAGCCCATCTTCACTTCACCACTGACCGTCAGCGGAGGGCCGAATGCTTCCTGCGGTGCGGGAGCCCCGTTTAAAACCGCGCGCCAGCGGCGGACTGCGTCAAACAAGACGAGAATCACTCCCGCGATAAAGATGGTCATCAGAATTGAATCCAGATAGCCCTGAAAGACCGTGCCGGGCTTGAGAGTGAGCGGCCAGAAGATGTTTTTGATCGATTCCACTCCTGCGGTAACAGTCGTGACGCCGACAAAGCACATGGGGATGGCCGTGATCCATGCGTACTTCCGCTTGCCCATGTTAATCAGGAACGTGGTCGTGACGGCGAGTGCAATCGTTGCCAGCAGTTGGTTGCCTGTGCCAAACAGCGGCCAGATGGTGGAGATATTTCCGGTATAGATGAGATATCCCCAGCCCAAGACGACGAAGAAGCTGGTGATCAGATTTCCGGGCAGCCAGGCGCTGTTGCCGAAGGGTTTGTGAACTTTGCCCATGAGTTCCTGCAAAACGTAGCGAGCGACGCGCGTGCCGGTATCAACGGTCGTCAGGATGAACAGTGCTTCAAACATGATCGCGTAGTGATACCAGTAGCCCATCAGGCGGTCCATCCCCGGCAGGCCGCGGAAGATTTGCGCCATGCCCACCGCGAGCGAAACTGCGCCGCCGGTGCGCCCGGCGAGTTTCTCGCCGACCTGGCTCGAGAACGCATCCAGGTTTACAGTAGTCAGACCGAGATGGCTGAAAACGGCGGGCGTGGTGTTGATGGCGAAATAATCGCCAGGATGAAGCGAGCAGGCGGCGATCAAAGCTAGAATCCCGACGATCGATTCACACATCATGGCGCCGTAGCCGATAAAGCGCGCGTCGGTTTCCTTGTCGAGCATCTTCGGCGTAGTTCCCGAAGAAACCAGGGAGTGAAAACCGGAAATGGCCCCGCAGGCGATGGTTACAAAGAGGAATGGAAACAGCTTGCCTTTGATAATCGGTCCGCCACCGTGCACGAACTGCGTGAAGTTTGGGAACTGAATGTTGGGGTGAACGATGAAAACCCCAAGAACCAGAACAATAATCGTGCCGAGCTTCACGTAAGTGGAGAGATAATCGCGCGGCTCCAGTACCAGCCAGACAGGGAGAATGGATGCGATCAGCCCGTAAAGCGCCATCAGAATCGTGATCTGATGCCCGGAGAAAGTGAGGGCGCCAGCCGCTCCGCTCTGGGCGACCCAATGGCCCGCGATCACGCTAGCCAGCAGAAGCACCACGCCGAAAATGCTCGGGCCGGCAACTTTAATCTGTCCGACATGGCTCTTGAACATCCACAATCCCATAACAACCGCGATCGGAATGGTCATCCCGATGGTGAAAACTCCCCATGGGCTGTTGGACAGCGCGTTGACCACGACGATGCCAAGGCCGGCCAGTGTGACCAGAAGAATAAAGAGCACGGCAACCATCGCCACCAGTCCGGCGAATGGGCTGATCTCAGTGCGGGCAATATCGGCCAGGGATCGGCCGCGGTGACGCACAGAAGCAACGAGCACGGTGAAATCTTGCACACAGCCGGCGAGCACGCCGCCGATCAAGATCCACAGAAATCCCGGAGCGAATCCAAATTGCGCGGCAAGCGTGGGTCCGACGAGCGGCCCTGCGCCCGCGATGGCGGCAAAATGATGCCCAAACAACACCCACTTGGGAGAAGCTACATAATTATGTCCGTCGGGATAAAGATGCGCGGGAGTGGTGCGGCGGTCATCGAGGGCCAGGG
>JASIEN010000153.1 GCA_030045935.1 Candidatus Sulfotelmatobacter sp. | reverse complement strand
TATGTTCCGGGTGTCCCCCTGGATAGGATTATGCCCGATTGGATTCCGGCACGTATGCTCATTGGCTATCTCACGGGTGCGATTCTGCTGGTTTGCGGAGCAGGCATCCTGCTTGGGAAGAAGACGCGGATAGCGGCGACTTACCTCGGCACGTGGATTGCGATTTTGGTCTTCACTGTCTATCTCGCGATCCTGCTTGCTTCCATACTAGATCCGAGTGCCGAAGTGAAGGTCACGGGGGCTAATTTCTTTACCGACACGATGCTGTATGCCGGAACGATTCTGGCGCTTGCCCGGGCGACCGCAGAATGAGGGGTTCGCTCGCTCCAAGTTCCTCTTGGATTCCCCTACCGGGCCGGACTTTGTGCCGGGTTAGCGTGGTGCTGTGGCGGCTCTTTCACCACTTTCACTTCAAAACTTACGGGCAGATTCTTTGGAGGGTAGCAGGCGGCGTTGTCGCAAGCCTGATAGCGCAACACTCCGCGCATGAGGTATTTTCCGGGCACAACCGATTTCAGCGGGTGGACCGCAACTTTGATAGTGAAATCTCCGCTGTAAACGCTGAGTTTTTCATCGGGTGAGAACGGGAAGGCGCGGTCTTCGCCGGGCGGATACTCGATTTTGCCGAGCACGATGTCGGTGGGAAGGTCCATCTTCAGAGCGGTGGGAATCAGGAATTCTGATTTCGGCGTGTTCGAGTTGATGTGGTATCCGCCCGGAATGCGGAAGTCGAGATTCACTATCGTCTGTGTGGTCCGCTGGGCGGTGGTCAGAGGTACGGGAGCCATCGTGACAGTTGGAGCCTTGCCGGGCTGCTGCGCGAGTGCTGCGTGCACGGATGCAATCGGGATAACACAAAGAAAAATCCTTAACCACAGAGGACACAGAGGGTGGCAGAGGGTTGGCTTTGCCGATTTTGTCGCATGATGCATTCTTTCCGACATTGTAAAACGCCCAATATCCGGCGCTAGTGTCACTGCTGAGGCTGCAATGCCAAGGTGTTGACGGCTGTAGATGCCTGGGCGACGGGGCGTGTGTTCAGCGCTTTCTTGATGGCTTCCTCGATGTCAGCTTTGCCCTCAAGGCCGATAATCTTGTCGACAATTTTGCCATCGCGGCCGATGAAGAAAGATTCTGGCAACGCGGGGACACCGCCGTACTCGTCGCCCACCGATTCCTTGCCGATCAGGATGGGATAGTTCACACCCATATCTTTGGCGAACTTGGCGATGTCTTCTTTGCTGGCGTCGTCCATGGCGACGCCTACGATTTGCAGTCCCTGAGAGCCATACTCTTTTTGCAGGTCGACAAACCAGGGCATCTCGATTTTGCAGGGGCCGCACCATGTGGCCCAGAAATTAAGCAGCACGGCTTTGCCGCGGAAGTCGGAGAGGCGCAAGGTAGTGCCGTCGAGCGAGGTCAGGGCGAAATCGGGAGCAGGAGCGGATTTAGTGATGCGCGACGTCGCACCTTGCCGGCGGGCGTGATGATAGCCGAAATAGAGGCCGAAGGCGACAACCAGGATCACGACAATGAGGGCAAGAGGATTACGGTTCATCTGGTGCTCCATTCACGATGACATATCACGTCGAACGCAGAGGCCAAAGCCTCAGCTGATTTTCGCACCGACTACGCGGCCCTGAAAGGGCCGCTCTTCCACGGCAGTGTAGTAGCCAAATGCAACTTTTACCTGCCAGGCAAAATCTATCGCGAATCTCATAGCGCGAAGCGATTCAGAAACGACAGCCAGTTGGAAATCAACGTGAAGCGGCCGATCACGAGCAATATTCCCAGGCCGATCAGCAATGCTCCTGAGGCAACTTCCAGCGCGTGCATGTGCGTGCGGAAGCGGCTGTAGAACTTGAGGAAGCGCTCCATTAATAAGGATGTCAACAAAAACGGTACGGCTAGGCCGAGCGAATAAACAGCCAGCAGCAGGATGCCCTTTACCAGCGTGTCCTGCTCGCCGGCGATGGTGAGGATTGCGGTCAAAATCGGCCCCAGACAAGGGGTCCAGCCAAAAGCAAAGGCAAAGCCGATAACAAATGCGCCGATGGGGGTGCTGCTGCCTTTTACGCTGTGCAGGCGGGCGTCAGTATAGAGCGCTTTGATTTTGAAGATTCCGGTGAGGTGCAACCCAAAAAGGATAATGATGACGCCGGCGATGCGGGCGATGGCGTGCTTGTACATGCCGAGCACCTGGCCGATTTCTGTGGCAGCGGCTCCGAGCACGATGAAAACGACACTGAATCCCAGAATAAATCCGATCGAGTTCACCATCACGCGCCGCATGAGTTGCGCCTGGGGAGACTTGAGTTCCTCAACACCTGCACCCGAAATCAGCGAAACGTATCCGGGCACCAGCGGCAGGACGCAGGGCGAAAGGAATGAGATCAGTCCCGCGAAAAATGCGGCAATAGGAAGTGGAAGGCTGGACATACGTCCTCAACGTGCGTCTTTATTGTAAACGGAGCAGTTATTCCCCGTAACCTAATCAGACGCGTGGGTCCGCATTAGGTTTCAGGCGCGCGGGCCTGAAGGCGTGGGTTTACCGGGACTTTTCCGGTGCTTGCAGGGATGGCGCTGGAGCAACCTCGTTGACCGGAGGCGATGCGGACAGCATTTTCTGCAAAAAGGCGATCGAGACCGAGGCGGAAAGTGCGACGCGAGCGTCATCCTGCTTAAGCTTGATGCTGTCGAAAAGCGCCTTCAGGTCGGAATCGGTGGCCTGGCTTGCGGCGGAGTTTTCGGCGGAACGACTCGTCGCCAGGAAAGTGTTGACCTTGTCGGCGATAGAGCGGGCCTCTACTTCCGATTGAGCGAAAGCCTCAGCGCGAAGATGGATGGCAGCGGGCCGCAAATGAAGTGGGCTAAGGGCGCTGGCTGATATGACGATGGTTGAGGGTTTAGCGAAAATTGCCTGCCAGTTCGCGGTTGCGGGAGCGTTCGGATTGATCTTTGCCACCATCCACGTCAAACTGCCCAACTGAACATGCTGGTAAAACTGACGTAAAAGCGCAGGGCCACCGAAGGGAGAAGCCAGCCGCCGGGAGTGGTCGATGATTCCTTTTATAATCGCTCCATCTTTGTGATTGGAGGCGGCGAGTAAATCGGCGTTGAGAACGGCGACGCGAAGCAATCTGCCTTCAACCGGAACGGTAAAGATGTCGATTGCGTTGTAGTTTTCTACCGACTGGGCGATCTGGCGGAGATACGCCGTTACCCGTTGGGCGTGAAATTTGCCGACAAAAACTTCCGAGAAACATACTTCGGGAGATGAACCGCCGGTACCTCCGCCCGGCCACGAAGCGGGATAGTGAACGGCAAAGGCGGCTTCATCGAGGTCGCGCTCGAATTGGAAACCTGTTTGCTGGATAAAGCGCTCATATTCGGGATCGTGGCTTACGGGAGGCAGTTCGTGTCCAGCGGTTGCGCGGCGTACCGTTTTTAGATCGAAGTAAAAGAAGGCGTCCGCGCCAGGGAGCAGGCGGGCGGGTTCGGGGGGAGCGTGTTTGCGGAGTTGAACGGCAAGGGTCACCGCGGCCGCGATGATCACGACCGCCAAAAGAATAGGGAAGGTGCGC
>JASIEN010000152.1 GCA_030045935.1 Candidatus Sulfotelmatobacter sp. | reverse complement strand
AGGTTGAACATATAAGTAATAACGGCATCGGCTACGCGCGGCACGGAGTCCGTGGAAGTCAGCAGGATCGGCGTTTCAATTTCACCCATTTCGTTTACTTGTGTAGAACCCGCGAGCTTTCCATACGCATTGCCCAGGAAAACCGCGGCGGGAACTCGTTCTTTGTAGAGATTGCCGCCGTGCGGCAAAACGGCCGTCACACCGGTGCGGATATTATCGCTGCGAATGATTGTTGTCTGTCCGACTTCAACTCCAGCCACATCTGTGATTGCGTTCAGCGGACCCGGAGGCAATACGCCGACCTCAATGCCAATGTCACGCGCTCTCGGCCGCGTCTGGGTTTGTGCGTGCAGCATTAATCCAGCTGACAAGAAAGCAGCGACGATAAAGGTTTTCCCGACCATCTTGAATTCCTCAAAAGAAGTCCTGTGTGGGAACAGCCGCCCTCAGCTGTCCGGCGGAGCAAAGCTCCGCAGTGCTGCCGTAACTTACGACGGGTTCGCCGTTCTGGTAGGATCTCGCGCGGCACGCGGATACATCGCCCCAAACGCCACCCACACTACCGCAATCACCACAAAGCACAACACGCTCCCTTCAGGTCCCACCGTTCCCCCCGTGACCCATCGCGGCCCATGAAATGACGAACTCAGCAAATGCCCCGGCGAAATCTGTCCGCTATCAGGAACCGAATAAAAAAAGCTCTCGCCCCAGTCCCACGCCGTATGAAATCCCACGGCGAACCACAGGCTGCCCGTGCGGCGCAGCGTCAGGCACAAGAATAGTCCGATGAAACCTGCAGCCAAAGCGCCAATCCACGCCTCCCCCTTATTCGCCAAGTGGATCGCTCCAAACACCACAGAAAGCAACACGGCTGCCCACCAGAAGCTCAGCTGCCGTGCCAGCGTAAACTGCATGTAGCCACGCAGCAGAAATTCCTCGAAAAAACCTACAATCAGGAAATATAAAGCCCAAAAAACTGCGAACTTAACCAGCCTGTTTCCATGCAGCACCACGTGGCCGAAATCGAAAGCATGCAAGCCGTGCAAAACTGCCAGAAATATTGTCATCCCCAGGAATCCCCAAACCGCTCCAGCACCGAATAGCTCTAAACATCCCCGGCGCATCGGCAACCCGTAAACCCCGAAAGATCTCTTTTCGATCCGCGCCATCGCCAGGCCGGGAACCACCGCCGCGATCAAGAACACTGTCTCCGAAATGAGCTGACCGCGAAGCCTTCCAACGGCGATCGATTCCGTTAACCAGCCTCCAATGCCCAATACGGTGACAAACGTCACCAGATACAGCGCCAGGCCCCACCCCGGACGCAGGCCGTCGCCGCCAAAAAATATTCTCCTTCTCGGCGAAGGACGATCCGTGCCGTCGCTCGCCGATTCGGAAAGTGGTTTCAGTTTGTTCATGGATCTCCGAAAAATTTTCTGTATTGGGCTGCAACATGGTAAAACACATCGTCCGTCTCTATGCCGCCATTTTTCACCCGCGAGCGTTTCGGGCGCCCGCAGTTTCTCGCTGGAGCTCTCCTTCTGGCTTTCCTCGGCCAGGCAGTTTTTCTCGTATATGCTGAACTCCGCCAGTCCGAGTTCCTTGGCGAATACCCTTTCGACGTCTCGGACCAAGTCCGCATCGCAGCGGGTTTGCGCCAGTGGCACGGTGGAATCATTGCCGGCGCGCCTTATCCCGATTCACCCGCTGACCTTTCCTTTGAAATTTCGCCCAGCGACGGATTCGACACCGAACACTCACCCCTGCTCGCTTTACTAACTGCCGCCCCTCTGCTCGCGGCTCCACCGAGCCTGCTCAACCCAGAAGCTCTCGAAAGCTGGCAATGGCTCACGCGCATCCCTTTTCTGGCCGTGGGAGCTTTTCTCGGCGCATCGCTTTGGTATGTTGCCCGCCGTCTCTGCGGCAACACCGGCGGATTTATCGCCCTCACCCTCTACTGTTTTTCTCCCTCTATGATTCAAGCCAGCGCCGTCTGGCACACCGAGCCCGAAATCGTGGCTGCCTGGGGATCATTCGGTTCTATCTTCACGGCCATCGCGGTAGCGCACACACTCTATGCTCTGCGCGAAGTTGTACTGTGGAACTGGCGTCGCATCGTTCTTCTCGGAGTTTCTTTGGCCATCGCCGTGGGCTCTCAGTTCTCCATGGCCGTGGTAGCACCCATGGCGCTCGCATTCTTACTCTATCTTGCGCCGGTCCGCCGCGGAGCTGCGCTCGCCGTCTGGATTTCTGCCGCTCTTCTGGGAGTCGTTTTTCTTTTCGCTTTCTATTTTTTCCATCCTCACATTTTTTGGCAGGCCATGCGACATGCCTCATTTTGGGGAGCGACCTGGCGCAGCTTCGCAGTGCCAGGAGTCTACCGCCAGGTCACGAAGCAAATCCTGCGTGCCTGCCCGCCCCTTATTCTCCTGTTGCCAGCAGCACTCGTGACTTATTTGGCCTGGCCGCGGTCGCGCTACTTCGGCAACACTGCTCCAGGAATGATCGGT
>JASIEN010000151.1 GCA_030045935.1 Candidatus Sulfotelmatobacter sp. | reverse complement strand
AGCAGTGGTTCTGAAATGGGCTGTGGAGAGCAGGGATCTCACGATTATTGGTGGTGGTCCAACGGGCATGGCCGCGGCGTTTCGCGCGGGAATGCACGAGATTTCGGCACGCATCATCGACACTGCAGCGCAACTGGGTGGGCAGGTCATGGCTCTTTATCCAGAAAAAAAGATTTACGACGTATTCGGTTTGCCCGAAGTTTTGGGGAAGGACTTGGTCCACAACCTGATGAAGCAGGCGCTTCAATTCGGTGCAGATGTTCGATTGGGCGAAGACGTCCAGGGGCTGCGCTTCGCAGAACGAGGAAGCATGATCGAAGTCATCACCGCTCAGGGCAGTTATCCGACCCGGGTTGTTCTACTCGCTGGTGGACTGGGGCTGATTACGCCGCGCAAGCATGACGCGGAAGGTTGTGACCGGTTCGAAGGCAAGGGAGTTTACTACAGCGTTCGCGACCCTGAGCTGTTCCGCGGGAAAAAAGTAGTGATTGTGGGTGGTGGGGATTCCGCTCTGGATTGGGCGCTCAACCTGCGCCCGATCGCGGCGCGCGTCACGTTGGTGCATCGGTCGCAGGATTTCGCGGGCCACGCTTCCACCCTGCGCGAAGTGCAGCAGCTCGCCGACTTCGGCCACCTCACCCTGCACACATCTACCCTGCTCACCGCGGCCCACGGGAATGGAAAATTAGAAGCCGTCACCCTGAGAAACTCACGCGGAGTGGAACACACCGTCGAGGCCCAAGCGCTTCTTCCCATGATCGGATTTCACGTCAATCTGGGCCCGATGGAACGATGGGGCCTGGAACTCGAAGACAAGAAGATCGTAGTCAACTCGCGGATGGAGACGAGCGTACCCGGCGTTTTTGCCGCCGGTGACATTGTTACCTATCCTGGAAAAATCAAGCTGATCGCGACCGGATTCGCAGAAGCGGCAATCGCAGTGAAAAGCGCCGTCGAATACATTCGACCGGGCGAAAAGGTGTCGCTGAAGTACAGCAGCGTCGCCGGCCTGCCGAAAACCATGCAACAGTTGGCAGCGGCAGTAAATTAACCGCCCCGAAGCGTCACACACAGGAGTGACCGAGGTCATTGCATCGGCGCTGACCGATCAAATAATCGAAGCTGGCGCAACAGGCGCAGTGGGCGAGTGCTCTCCAGCAGAGCGCCACACAAGTTGAAGGAGGCAGAAATGGCCGGTAACACGACAATCAAAAACAAGAGCCGCTGGGCAGCCGGGGTTACGCCTTACGCGCAAATGGGTTACTACGATGCGGACTACGAGCCCAAAGCTACGGACATTCTGTGCGCATTTCGGCTGGTGCCGCAGGAAGGCGTGGAACCCATTGAAGCTGCCGCAGCTGTGGCTGGAGAATCGTCAACCGCAACCTGGACAGTAGTGTGGACCGATCGGCTGACGCCCTACGAGAACTACCAGGCAAAGTGCTATCGCGTCGATCCCGTACCCGGCAGCGATCAGCACATTGCCTACATCGCATACGATGTGGATCTTTTCGAGGAAGGCTCGATTGCCAATCTGACCTCTTCGATCATCGGCAATGTCTTCGGCTTCAAGGCACTTCGCTCTTTGCGGCTGGAAGACATGAGAATCCCCCCGCATTACGTGAAGACTTTTCAGGGTCCGCCGCACGGCATCGTGATGGAGCGCGAATACCTGAATAAGTTCGGGCGCCCGCTGCTGGGCGCAACCGTCAAGCCGAAGCTTGGCCTTTCCGCCCGCAATTATGGGCGCGTCGTCTACGAGGCGCTGCGCGGTGGGCTCGATTTCACCAAGGATGACGAAAACATCAACAGCCAGCCGTTCATGCGTTGGCGCGATCGGTTTCTATTCTGCATGGAGGCAGTGAACCGCGCGGTGGCGGCGACTGGGGAGATCAAAGGACATTATCTGAACGTCACCGCCGGAACCATAGAGGAAATGTACGAGCGCGCCGACTTCGCGAAAGAACTGGGCAGCGTGATCGTAATGATTGACCTGACCGTCGGCTACACGGCGATTCAATCCATGGCGAAGTGGGCGCGGAGAAATGGCGTAATTCTGCATCTGCATCGCGCCGGCCATGGCACCTACACGCGGCAGAAGACGCATGGCGTCAACTTCCGGGTGATCGCGAAATGGATGCGCTTGGCCGGTGTTGATCACATTCACGCCGGAACGGTGGTCGGCAAACTCGAAGGCGATCCCAATGCGATCCGCGGCTACTACAACACCCTACGCGAAAACAAACTGGAAGCGGATCCGTCGCAGGGACTCTATTTCGAGCAAGATTGGGCTTCCCTGCCAGCAACTATGCCCGTCGCCTCCGGCGGTATTCATGCTGGCCAGATGCACCAGTTGCTGCACTATCTCGGCGAGGATGTCGTGCTGCAGTTTGGTGGCGGTACCATCGGTCACCCCGACGGAATTGCACAAGGAGCGACGGCAAATCGGGTGGCTGTCGAAGCCATGATTCAGGCGCGTAATGAAGGACGCGATTTTCTGGCCGAGGGACCCGAGATTCTAGCTGCAGCTGCGCGCTGGTCGCCAGAATTGCGAAAAGCGCTCGAAATTTGGAAGGACGTAACCTTCGATTTCGAGTCGACCGATGTACCGGATGCTGTTCCCACACTCACGGTTTAGCACGGTTTGGAAAAGGGAGACAAGCTATGCGCATCACCCAAGGAACGTTTTCTTACTTACCAGATTTCACCGAAGAGCAGATCAAACTGCAAATGCGGTACTGCCTCGACAATGGCTGGCCCATCTCGATTGAGCACACGGATGATCCCCATCCGCGCAATGCGTATTGGGAAATGTGGGGATTGCCGATGTTCGATGCACAGGATCTCGACGCTCCCATTCGGGAGCTCAACAACTGCCGTGAGGCATTCCCGGATCATTACATCAAGATAAACGGTTACGACCGAACCAAAGGCAGGCAGACAACGACGCTGAGTTTCATTGTGCAGCGGCCGAAAGAGGAACCCGGTTTCACGTTGGAGCGGACAGAAGCGGCAGACCGGCGAATCCAGTACACGATCCGGTCGAAGGCGCAGTTGGCAGAGCGATAAAGCTGTAGCGAGTACCACCTGAAAGCATCCATGGCAAAAACTGAAACAGCATCGGTCGATGCCTCCGTAGGTACGCCGGAGCTCGCCACAACGGAAAGCAACGAGCACATCGTGGACATTTCCGCCGCTCATCGCGATTCCAATCTCGACGAGATTCTGGATCAGCTTGACCGGGAACTCGTTGGGCTGAAACCGGTGAAGGCCTATATCCGGCAGATCGCCTCGCTGCTTTTGGTCGCGCGCTTGCGCGAAAAAGTTGGACTAGCGACCGAACGCCCGACTTTGCACATGTGCTTTAGCGGCCATCCGGGCACGGGCAAAACGACGGTTGCGATGCGCATGGCGAAAATTTTGCAGCACCTCGGTTATCTGCGTCGCGGACATTTGGTGGTCGCTACGCGTGACGACTTAGTCGGCCAGTACGTAGGCCACACGGCTCCGAAAACGAAAGAAATTCTCAAGAAAGC
>JASIEN010000150.1 GCA_030045935.1 Candidatus Sulfotelmatobacter sp. | reverse complement strand
GAGAAGCACCATTACCAAACCGGCCGTTGATGTAGGAGTATTGAGTGTTCAGCCTGCTGAGATTCTCCGCCGTTGGCACTCCGTTGATGGTGGGGGTGGTGGTGCCGCAGATCGTCGCGGCGTTGGGGCCGGTGGACGATACGTAAGCTTGGTCAAGGTAAACCTGGGCGGAGCCGCACGCGTTAAAGTTAGCGATGGAATATTGATCGACGCCTTTCGATCCCGAATAATCGACACCGGCGACCAGGTGGTTTCCAAATTCGTGCTCAATGGTTGCGCTGAACAGGTGGGCGTAGGCCGTCGGTATGTCCTGATTAACCCAGCGCAGTTCGCTCGTGGGAAGCGCCGCGCTGCCAGTGCCAGACAGCGGGCCGTAGTTGGCATTGCTGATGGAAAGGTTAGGTACGTTACTAGGGGTCAGCACTACCACAGCGTAGTTGGGTGGATTGAACTCCACATTGAAGGTAACGTTGCCAAAGTTACGTTCATACGCGATCGAATATCCGCCGCGCAGAGCCGTCTTGCCGTCGCCAAAAATGTCCCAGGCGAATCCTAGCCGAGGAGCAAAGTTTTTCAGGTTCTTTTTCCATAGGCCGCCGACTGGACTCTGCTGGGTCGGTGCGACGGCGCCATTGGCGATTTCCTGCTGCAAGGAGCCCCCGCCCCCGAGGTAGAAATTCGAGTCGAGATTTGGGTTACTGTTGTGCTGCACGCCGAAATATTCCCAGCGCAATCCGAGGTTCAGAGTCACTCTTGGGCTGACCTTCCAGGAATCCTGCCCGTAAATGCCCATTTCGGTGTAATGGTTCATGCGGGAGAAGTTGGGAGGACCAACAGGGAGGTCTATGGTGCAGGCCGGAACCTGTATACCCCCCGGGCAGGGATATTCGCCCTGCGGATAAATCGCTGCCGTAAAATCGGCCATCGTACCGCCAATGAGGTTATTTATTCCGGTGAGGGTACTGGTGCCGCCCAGATCCTCTATGCCTTCTTCATACGCGCCAAAGGTGCGGTCATCGATCAGGAACGTGACCGTGCCGCCGAAGCGGAAATCGTGCTTGCCATGGACGTAGGAGACGTCCTCATAGCTTTGATAGAAGTTTTGTGGTCCGCCAAATGGTATGGCGCTTCCCGGAGTGGTCGCGCTATAGCCTGGGAAATAGATGTCCTGGCCCACGATCGATGCAGCCACGTTTGTGGTGAGGTAAAGGGTCGGACTCACCGGCTGCGCACCGAGCGGCTGAACGGTTTTCAGCCGGTTGTACACGAACTTGGTTTGTTCTGTGAGGTTCGTCCCCAGGGTATGGGTCAGGGAGAGCAGAATGTTCTGGTCCCGAATGTCCTGGCCCGTGTCATAGCCCACGTAAGGGCTGGTGTTTATGTATCCTGCGCTGTCGATTTCGTTGTAGATGGCGTAGCGCGAATAGAAAGTAGTCTTGTTGCTGATGTTGTAGTCGACGCGGCCCACAACGTCGTATGTGTTCTGGGGAGCGCCACCACCCGCATCGCCCGGAGCCAGCCACGAAACTTCGTCAAAAGCCGTGGTGCCCGCCGGCAGATTACAATCGTAGGCGCCGGTGGTGGAGTTGATGCAGAGGCCGCTGTTCCCCAGATTCACCGTGCCGATTGTGGTGAGGCCCTTACGCGGAATGCCGTAGGTGTTGAAGAAGCTCTGGCTGTTCGGCGCCAGAAGAGAAATGAGTGCCGGGTCGGCAATCATTCCCGTATCAACCGAGCTGCTGCGAACGCGGGTCCACTCGGGGTTGGCGAAAAAGAACAACTTGTCCTTGATGATTGGGCCACCGAAAGAACCGCCAAACTGGTTGCGGGTGAAAACGGGCTTTCTGATGTCGTTGGCATTGTTATAGTAGGTGTTGGCGGAGATGCCCGACCAGCGCCCCGCCTCGTATGCCGACCCGTGCCAGGCGTTGGTTCCCGATTTGGTCGTGAGATTTACGACCCCGGCCGTGGCGCGGCCATACTCGGCACCGAAGTTGTTGGTGATAAAGTTGTATTCCTGCACCGAGTCGAGCGGCACTGTTTGCCCGACCGCCGCGACAAATTCGTCATTATTAGAGGCACCATCGAGCATGACATTGGTGCCGGCCGATCGCAGTCCGTTGACGGAAACTCCAACTCCGCGACCTGACGGGTCATCCTCAGAAACGCTGGGCGCGATTGTTACCAAACTGTAAGGGTTGCGGTCGAGCGTAGGAAGCTGCGTCAAATCCTGGCTGGTAATTTCCGTGCCCAGTTCCTGAGTCTCGGTGTTGACTCTCGTCGTACTGCCACTGACTTCGACCACCGTGTTGGCGGCGCCGACCTCCATCTTGAAGTTCAGGCCGAGTTTCGCGCCCACCGTGAGCTGGGCGGGCTCTTTAATTGCCTTCATGCCGGGTGCTTCCACGATGACCTCGTAGAGCGAGGGAAGCAGGTTGGTCACAGCGTAAAGGCCGCTGCTGTCAGAAACCGTTTTACGAACCGTTCCGGTAGCAACTTCCCGCACCGTGACGGTCGCGTTGGAAATGACCGCTCCGGTGGGATCGGTAATGGTGCCCGTGATGGTTCCGGTTTCGGTTTGCGCCCAGCCCAGGGCGGAAATGATTGTCAGAAGGCCGAGCAGAAAGAAGAAAGCCTTTAACCTGCAACTGAGCTGCTGAGTCATGGTGGTCTCCTGATACGCGCAATAGCCTATCGACCCGAAGCCGCAGATAGGCGATCGGCACGGAAAAGTGAATATCGGGTACAGCTACGAGTCCAGAAAGAACTCAGAAATCAAGAAACGCCGGGAAGAACTAAGTCTGCAACAGGCCAGACATCCTAACACGAAGCAAATGTTATTCCAAACAATTTGTGTTATTAAGTGTGTTGTTTTGACTGGGTTCTTATATCCCGAAGGTGGGAAAACCTCTGATTTATTGAACAGTCGCTATGGATTTGTGTAGAGCGAGGGCCGTGTTCGGGTTGGGCGGCGGGGGGCGGACCAAAAATGTAGGGCGCGTCCGGGACGCGCCCTTTGTTCACATCGGACCCTGGAATTACCGATCCGGAGGCAGGTGACGACATTTACGCCACTGCCGCCCGGGAGCTACGCGACAGACCGTTCTCTCCCGGGCAAGTTAGGGACCGGCACCTCCAGTTGTTGCGAGCCTTTGATGGTGCGTGCAGCCAACGGCTTCAGCCACAGGATCGCCATGAAGGCGGCGACCAGGTCGCAGACGATCATTGCCCAGAATACCCGCGTCCAGGAACCCGTTTTCTCGAATAGCCAGGCTGCCCCAGGGGCGGCGAGGAAGGTGGCCAGTCCCTTCGCGGTATAGAGAAAGCCGTAGTTTGTAGTGGCCCACTTTTTTCCATAGAGATCACCAGTGATCGATGGGAAGAGCGAGTAGATGTTTCCCCAGGCAAAGAAGCACAAACCCGAGAGCGCGATGAACCAGAGCGGGTGAGTGATTAACTGCAACAGGGCGAACACGGCAACAGCTTCGAGAACGAAGGAGATAAATATTGCGTTTTCGCGGCCAATATTATCCGACACCCATCCCCAGAATGGCCGGGTAAGACCATTCAGTATGCGGTCCAGTTCGATGGCCAAAACCAGAGCAGTCATACCCCATGCCACAACGATCTTGTCGACATGGTAGGACACAGCCATGGGGTTCAATTGCACAGTAATCACCAGGCCGCCAAAGGCCAGCATCGTCAGCATCAGATAAAGGACGTAGAAGGAAGGCTGACGCAGCATTTGCAACGGCGTCATGTCCACGGCTGACGTCTGAACACGGGCTTTGATAGCCGCCTCTTTTTGCTTCCACCCCGGCGGCGCCCAGCCCTCCGGAGGACGCGCCAGGAACAATGCGGCAACCAGAACGACGACGCCCTGAATCGCTCCCCAAACTATGAAAGTATGTTGATAACCGGAGGCCTTCAGCATATTACTGATGGGGAGAATGGTAAGTGCGGTTCCGACGCCATAAGCGCCGGCGGTTAAGCCGACGCACAGTCCACGATGATCAGGGAACCATTTCAGAGCATTGCCGATGGTTCCGCCATAAACCATGCCCGCGCCCACGCCGCCCATGCCGTACCAGAAGTACAGCGCGGTTAAGCTTTCGGCGTATCCCGCACCGATCCATCCTAGACCGACCGCAATTGCGCCGCCACCCAGCATGAAGCGCGGGCCGATCTGGTCAACCAGGAAGCCCTCGAAGGGGACGAGCCAGGTTTCAAGGGCGACGAACAAGGTAATAGTCCACTGCACGTCGGTCAGCGTGGCGTGCAAGTGTGCCTGGATCGGTTTAGTAAAAACCGTCCATGCGTATTGCAGATTGGCGACGGCCATCATCGCAAAAATGCCCGCGATGAGCTGAGCCCAGCGGTTGGCGATGCGAGACGGATGAATCAGGGAAGCGGTAGATGCAGCCATAACAGACCTCCACGACAACTGGAAGACTAAGAACAGCACACGAACGGGCAGCTTTCTGCTCGATCGACGCTCCGGTTCCTCAGCGTGGCTACCGCCCTCACTCTAGCTTGAGGGCGCCGCGTCAGCGTCGAGTTCGGTGCGGAACGGAATCACTCCCGGAACCAGCCATTTTTCCCACATTTCATCGACTTTGTTCTGGAAGTAATCGATGTCGTCGTTGGTGAAGTGGGCAAACCTGCCTTGCTTTAACAGATAATCCCGGACCGGCTGCCGGGGGACTTTCTTGGCAGCAATCTGCTGCGTCCGGCCGGTAAGTTTGAGCACACCATCTTCCACTTCATAGAGCGGCCAAATGCCAGTATTGACCGCCAGTTCGCCCAGTTCGTGGGAGATATAAGGGTCATAATCCCAACCCTTTGGACAAGGATCGAGCGAGTGGATGAATGTTGGGCCTCCGATGGCCAGCGCCTTGCGAATGGAGTTCATGGCCGCCAGGCCGTAGGACATGCAGACGGTTGCAACATAGCGGCATGTTGGGTGCCCTGCAGCCATCATTCCGGCCATGTTCTTTTTCCAGCGCCGATGCATGATTCGGCGGACCCTGCCCGGAGTGCTGAACGTTGTGTTGGCGCCCCAGGGCGTGCTGCCCGAAAGCTGGATGTCGGTATTGGCGTACGATTCGTTGTCATACATGAGGATCAGGCAGTTGTAATCAGGGTGAGTCAGGGTTGCGGAGATCGCGCCCACGCCCATGTCAGCGCCGCCGCCATCGCCGCAGAAGGCGATCACGTTGATGGGCTCTTTCTTCATTTTGCCTTTGCGCATGAGGGCCTTGAATGCGGCAGAGGCGCCGAGCGCAGCCGAGCCACTGCTACCGAGCTGCGTGTGCATCCAGGGAAGTACCCACGAGGTGCTGTAGTACGTCGTGTTCGCGACGTACATGCAGCCGGTGCTGCCAAGCACGATGGTGCGCGGGCCCGCGGCTTTGGCCATCATCTTCATGACCAGCGCCGATTCACAGCCCTGGCAGGTGCGGTGGCCGGAGGTGAAATATTCTTCCAGCGGAATCTTCTTGACTGCTTTGTAGGCATCCAGTTGCTGGGTAGGATCGACTTGTACGTAGGTATCCATAATTTTTCCCTCTTGAGTGCTGATAAATTCGTTGGCCGCTAACTACTGCTTGCGAAGGTTCCTCCTGTCTCGCTTCGCTCGCGCGTCGGAATGACAAAACTAAAAAGTTCGGTCGCGCGGAATGACGGCGAGAAATCGGTTACTCGCGCAATCCGATCCACTGCGTCAACGGTTGCGCCTTACCATCTGCCGCGTTGTAAACCGCGTTCGCCATCTTTTCGACATCCGGGACGGTAACTTCACGGCCGCCGAGTCCACA
>JASIEN010000149.1 GCA_030045935.1 Candidatus Sulfotelmatobacter sp. | reverse complement strand
TGTCAATGAGCCGCGGTTTGCTGTGGCGAATCTCCGCGAGCCCCCGCGGCTCGCAATGACACGAAGCCTCCGCTCGGCAGGCTTGAGGAGTTTGACATGGCCCGATTTTTAGCATGGTTGATCGAATGCTGTAGGACAGCCTATTCGTGGTTGCGCCACTTCCGAAGCTTCTTTAAAGAACGGCCGGTGTTGCACAGCGTTCGCGTGCTCCTACTCCTGCTTTTCACTTTCGTTGTTGTCGAAGCCGCAGTGGTTTGCATTTCTAAAGTGCACCAGTTCTGGGACATCGGCACGGACTCCTGGTTCGACCGGCTCAAGGGCAAGGGCTGGGAGTATCAGCGTGGCGCGCTCCCCATGCCGCAAGCCGACCAGTTCGGTGATCAGTTTTCGTCAATCAAGTATCTCGATCAGGGATGGGAGCCCGCCGACAGCATGTGGTTCTACAACACGACTCAGGGTTCCGATCTGTTGCCCTACGATTTCTTCCTGTCGGTGGAGAAACCAGGAACGACGGAACTCTTCCGCTCGAATGAAAATCTGGAGTACTACCACTATCTGATGCAGAAGCCCACCTTGAGCGATCCGGATGGATTGCCGGTTGGCTTCGTGAAAGATACTTATGAAGGCAAAGACTATCTTGGTTTTACCTGCGCGGCCTGTCACACGGCACAGATTAACTACCAGGGAGTCGGAATTCGCATCGACGGCGGTCCGGCGGGCAGTGACATGGATTCGTTTTTGAAAGACCTGGGGGCAGCTCTTTGGGCGACGCGCAAGAATCCGGCGGAGCAGCAGCAATTTGTGCAGCGGGTCATGGCTCTCGGGCATTACTCCAAAGAACAGCAGGTGATCGACGATTTGCAGAAGTACGCCCAGCGGCTCGGCATGTACAACATCATTAATCACAGCGAAACGCGATATGGATACTCGCGGCTGGACGCTTTCGGACGCATTTACAACCGTGTTCTGGAGCACTTGCTGACGCAAGACGAACTCAAGGAGCAACTCAATTTAACCGTTGCCGACCTCGTGAAAGACGGCACCATGACGCAAGCCGATGTGGATTCGATCGTGCCGCAGCAGAGGCCCGGAGGCATCTTGAGCGATAAGGAGCGCGATCACCTTGCATTGAGGCTTTCGCAAGCGCTTACTCTCAAGACCCAATTGCGGTTAGACAAAAGACTCTATAACACGCCCGATGCTCCGGTCAGTTATCCGTTTCTTTGGGATATTCCCCAGCACGATTACGTGCAATGGAACGGAATTGCGGCCAACGCAGGCCTTGGCCCGGTCGGCCGAAACGCGGGAGAAGTGATTGGGGTGTTTGCCACTCTCGATTGGGAGGAAGGGCCCGGATTCTCGTTAGCTTCGCTCATCAGCGGCCAGGGCATTCATGCAACCCACGTCAGTTTCAAATCGTCCATCAACGTGCGCAACCTCCGGCTCATCGAGAACAGTCTGCGCAGGCTGGAATCTCCAATGTGGCCAGAAGACGTATTCCGCAAGATTGATCGGGCAAGTGCGCAACGCGGGGAACGTTTGTTCTCCGCCAAATGCGAATCCTGCCACACCAGAATCAAGCGCGATGACCCCGAGCGCCGCATCGTCGCGCACATGTCCAAGCTCAGCGACATTGGCACCGACCCCAAAACGGCCGTTAACGCCTCCACCTACACGGGATGGAGTGGTCTCCTGCGCAATCAATATATTTCGGCTGGTCCCGGCGACATCCTCCTCAACGAGCGCGCACCCGTGGCAGCGCTATTAACCAAGGCCACCCTCAGCGTGGTCGCGACACCAAATGACAAAAACTTCATGCAGCCTGGATTTCAGTGGGCCTACAACTTGGCGGCCGGCTTCCTCGCCAACGAAATTCAGCCTTCGCTGAAGCATGGAGACTATGACCCTGACACTACTGCTGATCCATTTGCGTCGCTGAACTCCTACAAAGCACGCTCTCTGAACGGCATCTGGGCTACTGCGCCCTATCTGCATAACGGTTCGGTGCCATCGCTGTATGAACTGCTTCTGCCGAAGCGAGGCCCGAAAGATCCGAAGATGGGTGGACCGTTTCGGCCGGACAGATTCATGGTCGGGTCGCGGGAGTTCGATCCTAAGAACGTCGGCTTCAAGAGCAGCGGTTATAACGGATTCGAATTCGACACCAGCCATCGCGGCAACAGCAACGCCGGTCATCTTTGGGGCACAGACCTGACAGATGACGAGCGCTGGGACTTGGTGGAGTACCTGAAGAGTTTGTAGGCGGAGGAATTTTTCGGCGAAGCGTTTCGATCGATGTGAGCCCCACCCTTCGTGATCTTCGAAGGGTGGGAACCACGAACGCCGAAACCATTTCCATCCAAGCCGTGAGCCGGCGAATCCTATCCAGCTTTCTCGCCCTGGGTTCGCTTTTGCATTCGCAGTCGTAAACGGCGCAATGGCTCCCCGATAGCCGCGATGAGGAGGACTCCCAGGACGATGGCGATAGCAGCCTCCTGACCGATTCTTCACGCAAGCTGATTTTTATTGCCAACAACGAAGGCTTGTGGGTGCTCAGCCATAATCAGCCTTATCACGTCCCTTTCTGTACGTCTGAGGACGCGATCGAAGCGAATCCGGACTGCCAGTAAGCCCTAAACGAGCATCGTCTTCTGAGCTTCGGCGGATAACCAAAATCGCCGTGCAGTCATCTATTTTGAAAGCGGTTTCTCCGTAATCTCTTTTTCTTTTCCTTCAGACGGACCATCGCCGTCTGCGCCACTTCGAAACTTAGGAGTCGCCGTGCCTAGCAGTCATTCTCCGGTTCAGAAAACAATTCCCTCTCAGGCTCAGAAGAAAACCCTTTTTCAGCTTCACAACAAAACAATTCTCAGCTCCAGCGAGAACACGCCGCCTCAATTTACCGAGCCCCCTTCGCGGCGATTTGTGGCGGGAGCTGCCGTTGCCGTAGGCGTGGTGTCTTTTGCGTTGACAGAATTGCTGCGCTATCTGTTGGTGCCCGATATCGGGCGAGTACGGGAGCGTTTGCTGGCCGAGTTGCTGACGGCGCTGATTCTGAGCGGACTGACGGCAAAGCTGCTGCAGATCAGCCGGGAACGGCAGCGGCTGATGGTGGCAAGAATGCAGGTCATTG
>JASIEN010000148.1 GCA_030045935.1 Candidatus Sulfotelmatobacter sp. | reverse complement strand
GCCTGCCGTCCACGACTTCATACACGTAAGGCTTGGTGTCATCCATGCGGACGGCGTCGCGCTGCAGCGTGAGGACTCCTGTGTGTTCAGCCGTGATGATGGTTACGCTGACATTGACGTTCGGCAGCAGGCGTTGGTCCTCATTGTCCACAGTGCACGTGACTTCCCCGACATTGCGTGAACTGCGCAGCTTGACGGTAGAAGGAACCGTACTGACTGTGCCATTCCAAATGCGCGCGGGCAGGGCGTCCCAGGCGACTTCGATTTTCTGCCCGATGGCGAGATGGCCAATGTCGGGCTCATCGACGAATGTGCGCACCAGCATCTTTGAGAGATCACCCTCCTCAAGCAGAAGGTCTCCGGTTTGCACAAAGGCACCCTGTTTAACGGGCAACGTATAAACGATGCCATCAAAGGGCGCGCGCACGGTGGATTTGCCGAGTGCATCTTCCACGGCTTCGTATGCAGCCTGCGCCTCGGCGGTTTCGGCGATTACTTTTGCCACTTCGGGTTGCGAGTAACGGTCTTTCTTTTTTTGCTCCAGCAGATTGAGATCGGCTTCAGCGCGCTGCAGCGCGTCTTCCGCCTGCTTAACTTCACCCGGTGACGCTGCGCCCTGCTGTTGCAGGTGCTGCAACGCCTCCAGGTTGCGCTGCGCAGTGCCGCGAGCGCTGCGCGCTTTGATGAGCTGCGTTTCCAGCGTAAGCGCCTCCTCGTGCGTGCCTCCATTTTCCAGATCAGCTTCTTCTGCTTGTGCCGCCTTAATCAGCGCCTGCGCTCGGGCCGCCTGACTGCGCAGATCGGCATCATCGAGCAGCAGGAGTACTTGTCCACGCCGAACGCGATCGCCCTCCTTTACAAGTAAGCGCTTAACCGTGGTTGCGGCAGGAGAATGCGCCTCAAAGTTCTGGATGGGCTCTAACTTCCCGTTGGTGGAAATCACACTGCGAATCGGCCCCCGCTCTACCGTTGTGGTTCGAATTTTGATTGGCCCGGGTCGCGTGAAAATGGGAATTATGCAGACCGCCGCCAACATGCCGATGATGACCCAGGTGCGGGGTTTACGGATCGCGGGGCGTCCATTCGAATTGTTACTGGCTGCCAACTTGTTATCTTTCAGCGCGAAGCGAGGACAAACTGTAAGCTTTAATTTACCACCGGCATATCACGACAAAGAAACGCCAATTAACAAACCGTTAGCTTTTTAGATGCATCGTGGTTACCGTGGATGCGGTGTTAGGACGCGTCCACCATCTCGACTTGTCGGAGAAGGCCGTGGCCATCTGCTCGTCAGCGTGCTCGGCGCCTTTTTGCGCTTTTTTTGCAAACTATGCGGGAACAGTCTTGACTTTATTTACTAACGGCATCGACCGCCATGCCCACCCGCTACAATACTCCCATGCCCAAGAACCCCCGTTACACTCCCAAACATGCGGCGGCCGGGCTGGACGCTAACTTCCCTGAGATCGAAACCTGGCCCAACCAGTTCCGGGGATATGAGATTGTCATCGACGATCCGGAGTTCACCTCCGTCTGCCCGAAAACCGGTCTGCCCGATTTCGGCGTGATCACGCTGCGCTATCAGCCCGACAAGCTGTGCCTCGAACTCAAGTCATACAAAGAATACTTGCAGTCTTACCGCAACCTAGGCATCTTTCAGGAAAACGTCGTCAATCGTGTGCTCGAAGACGTGGTTCGCTGGGCAAAGCCGGTGTGGGCAGAAGTGAAAGGAGATTTCCGTCCGCGCGGCGGAATTTCGACGACAGTCATCGCCACCTGGCCGAGACAAACGAAATCGCGAAGGTGAACTCTTAAGGAAGCGAGCCAAACGCGCGATTTTGGCGGCGCAAGGGCGCGCGCGCACCGCATCGCGCACCCAAGGCGCCGAAACCGGGCCAATTGCTCCCAACCGCCATGCTATATTCGCTCGACCCGTGTCCCGGACCAACTTCCATCCTCGCAGCGCCCTCATCCTTCTCACGGCGCTGAACCTGCTGAATTACATCGATCGCAACGTTCTCTTCGCTGTGCAACCGCTGGTGCAGGACGAATTCCACCTGACCAAAACCCAGATCGGCTATCTGACCAGCGCGTTTCTCGGTTTCTACATGGTGGCTGCACCATTTGTGGGGCCCCTGGCCGACCGTTATTCCCGCAAACTGATTATCTTCCTGGGAGCAACCTTCTGGAGCGCTCTCACGCTTCTCACCGCCGTCACGCACACGTACACTGAGCTGCTGATTCGCCACACACTTGTGGGCGTGGGCGAGGCGACATTTGTGACCATTGCGCCCACGTTCGTTGCCGATCTGTTTGCCGAGGAAAAACGGGGACGCATCCTGGGGATTTTTTATCTGGCTATTCCCGTCGGATCGGCCGCCGGCTATCTTCTTGGAGGTTATCTCGCCCCGCATCACGGCTGGCGCTTTCCGTTCTACATTGCCGCTGCGCCGGGATTCGTGCTGGCCTTGACAGTCTTGTTCCTACGCGAGCCAGAGCGCGGACAGTTTGATTCGCTAAATAGAACTCCCGAGCGCGCCACTGTGCTCGGCCTGGCGAAGAACTCAGCCTTTTTGACTTCGACGCTCGGCATGGCCGCGATGACATACTCTCTCGGCGGTATTCAGGTCTGGATGCCGCAATTTCTCTACAGCGAGCGCCATTATTCGTTGGAGCAGGCCAACCTGATGTTCGGCCTAATCATTGTGGCCGATGGCATTTTCGCGTCGCTGGCCGGTGGCTGGCTCGGTGACTACCTGCTTCGCCGTATGAAAAGTTCCTACTATCTGATCTCGGCTGCGAGCATGCTTCTTGGTGTGCCCGTGATGATCGTCGCCCTGTTTGCCACCGGCCCAATCATGATGCCAGCCATCGCCGTCGCTGCGTTCATGCTGTTGCTCAACACAGCGCCCCTGAACGCCGCGGTAATCAACTCGGTCGACGCGCATATCCGCGCCACCGCTCTAGCCGTGAACATCTTTATCATTCACATTCTCGGCGACGTCCCTTCTCCGACGATGATGGGCTGGGTTGCGGATAAACATTCTCTACAGGCCGCATTCATTCTTCCCGTGTTCGCGATGGTGATTTCATCTGCCATACTCTTCTATGGGATGAAGTTCGCTCCGGAAGTCAGGCTTGAGAGCAAAATTCGTTATTGAGACAGTGGTCCATAATAAAAA
>JASIEN010000147.1 GCA_030045935.1 Candidatus Sulfotelmatobacter sp. | reverse complement strand
TGCTGCATGCGCATCTGCGCCTGGCGGTATTCGAGCTCGGAACGAATCTGCGTGGCCTGGCCCGCGCGGTTGCGCAGGGGGATTGTCAATGTCAATCCCAAGCCTTTATCTGGGTTAGTAGAGTTGACCATTTGATGGTAGGTGCTTCCGATTGGCGTATCCGGGAAAGGAAAATCAAACCCAGTCGGGCCGCCATTCGGGCTGGCGCATCCAAAGATGTCTTGGATCGAGGCTAGGGAGGGCGTGCAGAGAGTGAGAGGGTTTTGGCTTCCGCCGACTCCGGCGCCGCTGTAGTATGCGTAGGCGTTCAGGGTGGGCAATAACGCATTTCGCACTGCCTTATTGCTCATCTCGCGGCTGTTGAGATCGATGCGGGACTCAACCAATTCCGCGCGATGCCGAAGGCCTTCGTTGATCAGGTCTTCGGTGGGCACAGTTTCTTCCTGCGCCGGAATGTTCATTGTCGAGGTTGGAATCACCTCGGCTGTCGCCAGCACCGGATCCTTCATCGTGCGCGTGATGGCGTTTTTCATGAGCAACTGTTCCAACTGTAAGTTGGTCTGCGCCTGTGTCACCAACTGCTGATCCTGAGCAACAGTGCTTTGGGCGCGCACGACTTCTATTGGCGCCAAGCTGCCGATTTCAACTTGCTTCTTGGTGTCCGAAAGGGTCTTCTGCGCGAATGCCAGGTTTTCATTTTGCACGCGCGCGTTTTCGTAGGCGTAGACGAGGTCCCAATAAATGTTCTCGATCTGATCGACTGAGTCGATGATCTGAAGACGAAAAGCTACATCAGTTAACTCGCGGTTGTTCTTGGCGATGCGGATGAAACGGGTGTTGGACGGAAAGCCGAAGCCTTGCAAAATAGGCTGGGTCACGGTTGCCTTGAAATTGGTGTTCAGCGCAGGGCTCACGCTGGTAAAGAAACTGTTGCTTGTTTGCCGCTGGTTATTGAACGCTACCTGTAAATTCATGCCCCACTGGAATTCCTGGTTGTATGCGAAATTCACTGTGCCCGTGTTTTGAACCAGTGAGCTACCAGGGGGGACACCCTGAAAGATGCTCGTTGCAGTTTGGCTGAGGTGGTCTTCTTGAAGCGTTCCCGTAATGACAGGATCGAAGCTCGTGATTGTCGGCCCGACACCCAGCGTCGAACTCACCAATCCATTCGTGCCGGCTCCGATTCCACCTGCTCCCAGGCTCGTTCCTCCCGACGAAAGGCCAGCAGTTGCACCGATCCCACCGACACCGCCGCCGGGGGTGTTCTGAACCACTCCGGCGTTTACACCCAGGATCGCGGCTCCCGCCTTGGCGCGCAGAACGTCGGTGTCCGCGATGTTCAGGTTGTAACGTGCGATCGAGATGTCGAGATTATTTTCCAGCGCCAAAGCGATGGCGTCGTTGAGGGACAGAAAAATTTTCCCATCGCGAATCAATGTATCGATGCGCGGAGTATTGGCCAGATTGGGCGGAGGCAAATGACGTGGCTCGTACGGGGCAATGGGGTTGGGAAAGTGTGAAGCCGGCTGCGCAAAATTCTGCAGGTGGATGGAGGACCGCGTCGGCTCCGCGCTCTGCGGAGCGGGGGCAGCTGGCGGTTCCTGAGCCCAGACTGTTAATGCCGTAAATAACAAAGCGGTATGCAGACAGAGAAAACATGCGAGTCGCATCTACTCATCTCCATTCATAAATGCTTTGCAACAGAAAAAACGGCTTCGGAAACCCTGAAATCCTCGAAGACAATTACCCATCCATACATACGCAGCCGATGCCTTCTGGGTTCCGACAAACTGCAAAAAAGTACCGCTCAGTATATCTGACAGTGCGAGAATCCCTTTTTGTTGACGGCTGAATGCCTGGAAAATTGCATATGCCCTTCGAAAACCCTATTCCGCAGGCGATTGAACTGGCTGAAAGCGTTTCGTCGTGAAATGATTTAGACAACTAGACTCGTTGCCGGGGCTCAAAGCATCATCATGCGAAATCTCAAATTGATTCTGTCCTACGACGGATCGGAGTTCGCGGGATGGCAAGTGCAACCCGATGCTGTTACGGTACAAGGCGCACTTGCCTCAGCCATTGGACGAATCACTGGCGAAAAGGTATTGCCACAGGCTTCAGGACGGACCGACGCAGGCGTGCATGCACTGGCGCAGGTGGTGACCTTCGGCACGGAGTCTTCCGTCCCCGCGGCGAACTTTGTCAAGGCGCTGAACGACGTTCTGCCTGCTTCAGTGCGCGTTCTTGAAGTTGAAGAGGCCACGCTCGATTTTCACGCTCGTAAATCCGCGCGGGCGAAGACCTACCGCTATCGCATATATCGGCCAGATATCTGCACGCCATTTCTTGCCCGTTACGTGTGGCATTATCCTTATCCGCTGGATGAAAACGTGATGAGCCAGGCGGCTGGACGAGTGCAGGGCGAGCACGATTTCACATCGTTCGCGGCGGTCGACCCTGAGCGTGAAAAAGAAGGCATTCCGCTGTCGAATGTCCGGACGATTTTTTCCTCTGGATGGGAGCGGCAAGGAGACGAATTTATATATTCCGTAACAGGATCGGGTTTCCTTCACCATATGGTGAGAAATCTGGTGGGAACGTTTATCCTCGTGGGCAAAGGAACCCTGCGCCCCGAAGACATTACATGCATACTGCATGCGCGTAACCGCTCAGCCGCGGGCGCGACGGCTCCGGCCAGCGGATTATATTTGGTGAATGTGGAGTATTAGCGCCCGGATGCACTCTCAATTGTTTGTATTCCTGTGATGGCGATAACCGCAACTAATATCGCGCCAAACATGGTCCGCTCGGTGAACCCGGCAACCGGCGACCTCATACGCGAACTGCAATGTGCCAGCGACAGGGATATATATGCTGCTGTCTCAAACGCCAGGTCCGCCCAGGCAAAATGGGCCAGCCTGGGTTTGCGTGATCGAATTGCGATCCTGCATGAATTTCAAAATCTGCTGCATAAGAGGAAGTCGGCCGTCGCTGAAGCAATAACTCGCGAAACCGGCAAGCCATTTGCTGAAGCTCTGACCACCGAAGTTCTGGTCGTGCTCGATTCTGCTCGCTTCCTGATTGAAAACGCCTTCCGCCTGTTGAGCGACGAGCCTGTTCCACATGGAAATATCGCTGCCAAGCTGAAACGCGGGCGGCTGCTGCGAGAGCCTTACGGTGTGATCGGAATCATCGCTCCGTGGAATTATCCCTTTTCGATTCCAGCGACTGAAAGCCTCGCTGCGCTGGTGGCTGGCAATGCCGTCCTCCTCAAGCCGTCAGAATTCACGTCGCTCGTTGCTCTGGAATTGCAATCGTTGCTACATGCAGCGGGTGTCCCTGCCGGCATCTTTCAGGTAGTTGTCGGCGATGGTGCGACAGGGGCTGCTTTGGTTCATTCGCAGATTGACAAGCTTATATTCACGGGAAGCGTGCAGACAGGCAAGCGAATCGCCGCAGCCGCAGCCCCGCGACTTCTCCCAGTCGTGTTGGAACTGGGCGGCAAGGACCCTATGCTTGTGCTGGACGATGCTGACGTTGACGTCGCTTCCAGTGGGGCGGTTTGGGGAGCGTTCATGAATGCCGGCCAGACATGCCTGTCCGTAGAGCGATGCTACGCTCATCGCAATTTGTACGAAAAGTTTCTGCAAGCCTGCGTTGCGAAAACCAGAACGCTCCGCGTTGGCAATGGAATGGATCCCGCGACTGATTTCGGGCCCATGATCCACGAGCGGCAGTTGCGCCTTGTGGAGTCACACGTCGAGGATGCTGTGTCGCGAGGGGCGCGCCTTCTGATTGGCGGCCGCCGGTTGCCAGAGCTTGGGCAGAATTTCTATCAGCCTGCCGTGCTGGCAGATGTGAATCATGAAATGCGCATCATGCGCGAAGAAACTTTCGGGCCGGTTTTGCCCGTGATGCCCTTTGATACCGACGAAGAAGTGATCGCCCTGGCCAACGATTCCGAATACGGTCTGGCCGCCAGCATCTGGACTCGTAATAAGGAGCACGGCGAAAAGATGGCGCGACGCATTCACGCCGGCACTGTCATGGTAAATGATGTGGTTTCCTGCTTCGGTATCAGTGAGGCTCCTCATGGTGGTGTCAAATCCAGCGGTCTCGGCCGCACCCATGGCCGCTTCGGGCTGGAAGAGATGGTCAAGCTGAAGTACGTCGACTCCGACCTGATGCCTGCAATGAAGAAAGTCTGGTGGTATGGTTATGGCGCAAGCTTTGCCCTGCACATGCAAGGTTTCATCGATTTCCAGTTCGCGAGCAATTGGCGTGAACAGCTGCGCGGAGTGTTAGCTTCAGCTGGAGTCCTGCGAAGCAAGCGCCTGTGACCTCTGTAGTGGATACTGGGTAGTGAGTACTCGGTACTGAATACTGTCCCCGAGAGATGTCTTATGAGCGAGCCGAATTCCGATCCTAAGCGCAACCTCCTACGCCACGCATTAGCCACGATTGCCTATCGTGGAGGCAAGACCGTCCGCAATGCTCCCGAAGGATTTTCCATGTTTCATGCCGATGAAGGCGTGCGCACTCCCGGACAGATTCTCGCTCACATTGGCGATCTCATGGATTGGGGACTGTCCATGGCCAACGGCAAGCGCGAGTGGCAGGACTCTAAACCGCAGCATTGGGAAAAAGAGGTTGAGCGCTTCTTCGCATCGATCAAGAGCTTTGATGACTACCTGGCCTCAAGTGAGCCGTTACAGGTTCCGATTGAAAAATTAGTTCAGGGACCGGTAGCCGACGCTTTGACCCATATCGGCCAGATTGCCATTCTGCGCCGTTTTGCGGGCGAGCCGATCAAAGGGGAAAATTATTACAAAGCTGAGATCGCGATTGGCCGTGTGGGTGCCGAACAGGCAGCTCCGAAAAAGGAATTTTAGGC
>JASIEN010000146.1 GCA_030045935.1 Candidatus Sulfotelmatobacter sp. | reverse complement strand
CTTCCCTTTCCATCGGCAAGGGGCAAATGCCCTTCATCACCCGCGGTTGTGATGGAAATCACAAATAGATGAGGGGTCAAATCCCGGGAAAGACGGGGATTGGTTTGAGGAATGAGTGATTTGAGGAATGAGTGAGAAGAAGACGCAGGAGTTTCGTCGAGAGGAACAAGAGGCAAGACTCAGGAGGGGAAAATGCGGGGCGGAAAAGAATGGAGCGGGAGACCGGGATCGAACCGGCGACATCCAGCTTGGGAAGCTGGCGTTCTACCGCTGAACTACTCCCGCTCACTGTTGCAAAGTCTAGCACTGGCGGACGCGGGAAAACAATCTGGAGTTTTTTCTCATCGGGCCATCCGTTAGAATTGGCCGTCGCCCCGACCGTGCGAATCTTGCCAGGGCGCTCCTGTCTTGCCGTGTTGATTTTATTCTGTTAGTGAAAACGACCACTATGTCTCGAAAATTCGCACCGCTTATCGCCGACCGCCGCTCTTTTCTCAAATCATCCCTGATGGGCGCTGCCGCACTCGCCCCTCCCTATCCCGCTCTCGGCGCAGCCCGCGAAACCGCGCATCCGAAACCATATCCCGAGATCAAGCCCTTCGATCTTGACGAAACCACTATCTCAGACCTGCAAGTTGGCATGAGCTCCGGCAAGTTCTCCGCGCACTCTCTGGTTGAAAAATATTCGTCTCGCATTGACGAGATCGACAAGTCAGGGCCAGCTATCAACAGCACCATCGAAATGAATCCCGACGCTTCGGCGATTGCCGACGCGCTCGATAAAGAACGAAAAGAAAAAGGTCCACGTGGTCCCTTGCATGGCATTCCAGTCCTGATCAAAGACAACATCGACACTGCAGACAAGATGATGACCACCGCCGGCTCACTGGCACTACTCGGCTCTCACCCGCAGCAAGATTCGTTCGTAGCACAAAAGCTGCGCGCCGCCGGCGCTGTCATCCTGGGGAAAACGAACCTCAGCGAATGGGCAAACATTCGCTGCAGCCATTCCACCAGCGGATGGAGCGGTCGCGGTGGTCTGACGAAAAATCCCTACGTTTTGGATCGCAATGCCTGTGGATCGAGTTCGGGTACGGGGGCTGCTATCTCAGCGAATTTATGCGCGGTTGGCATTGGCACCGAGACTGATGGCTCCATCGTTTGCCCTTCATCGGCCAATGGACTTGCGGGCATCAAACCCACGGTCGGCCTCGTCAGCCGCAGCGGCATTATTCCCATTTCGCACAGCCAGGATGGCGCTGGCCCCATGTGCCGCACCGTACGCGACGCCGCCATTTTGCTCGGTGTGCTCACAGGTGTCGACCCGGCAGATCCCGCTACAGCCGCAAACGTCGGCAAATCTCAAACCAACTACGCACAGTTCTGCGACCCCAACGGTCTCAAAGGCGCGCGCATCGGCGTGGCGCGAAAATATTTCGGTTTCAACGACGCGGTCGACGCGCTCATGGAGCAATCACTCGATGTGATGAAAAAGCAGGGAGCCACACTGATTGATCCCGCCGACATTGAAACTTTCGGAAAATTCGACGATACGGAATTGTTGGTCTTCATGTACGAACTCAAGGCTGATCTCAATGCCTATCTGGGTCGGCTTGGCCCGTCCGCTCCGGTCAAGACATTGAAAGACGTTATCGACTTCAACGACCACAATCGGGAAAAGGAGATGCCCTACTTCGGTCAGGACTTATTCCTCAAATCGGAAGCCAAAGGTCCGCTCACCGAGAAGGCGTATCTTGATGCACTTGAGAAGAACCATCAGCTTGCCCGTACCGAAGGCATCGATGCTTTAATGGAGAAGCATCATCTCGACACCATAGTCGCGCCCACCGGTGGTCCTGCCTGGCTGACCGACCTTATAAACGGTGATCATGTAGCCGGCGGTAGCTCGAACGCGGCAGCCGTTGCAGGCTATCCAAATATCAACGTAACCGCGGGATATGTTTCCGGCCTACCCGTAGGTATTTCTTTCTTTGGCCGCGCGTGGAGCGAACCCACCCTCATCCGCATTGCATATGCATTTGAGCAAACGACTAAAGCTCGTCATGCTCCACGTTTTCTATCTACCATCGGAGCCGGGTAAGTCTCTTCGAATTTAGGCAACTCAAACCTAAGACGCTCTGAACATCAGTTGAACTAATTTTCTAAGAAACTACACTCCCGTCTGCTTCCGTGTTACCTTAACTGCGAAGGGGGTACGAATGATGATGAACAATGTAGTCGCTTCCCTGCAAAAAGAGTACTCCCGTCTCCAGTCAGAGATTGGGAGAGTAGGGAAGGCTTTAGCTGCTCTCGGCTATTCAGGTGGGAGACTCAGGGCACGTCGTACCCTGAGCAAAGAAGCCCGCGAACGAATTGCCGCAGCGCAGAGACTACGCTGGGCGAAGGCACGCAAGGCCGCCGCCAAGCAGTGAGTCGTTCGTTCAGTATTGCTTTCGCAAGCACCGCA
Source organism: Candidatus Sulfotelmatobacter sp. (assembly GCA_030045935.1). Classification (GTDB taxonomy): domain Bacteria; phylum Acidobacteriota; class Terriglobia; order Terriglobales; family Acidobacteriaceae; genus Sulfotelmatobacter. The sequence goes on along the minus strand of JASIEN010000146.1, from coordinate 583 downwards.
GCCGGCCTCGTTCGTAACTTCTCCCTGATCTTGCGAACGGGGCCTGAGCTACGGCAAGAAGGTTACTCCGAGAGGAATCGACTTACTTGCCAGCCTAGTATCTGGTCCGGAGCGCTGCCAGCCACGCTCCCATTTCTTCGGAACTGTCACAAGTCCTGGCCCTGGGCTGCCATGGTTCGGCTCCTCCGTTGACTCAAGTCCCTTTCAGTCGCCGTTACCCGGGTAATCTCTACCCATTCGAAACGCCTCGGTGTGACCCCACAGATATTGCTAAACTCTCATTGGGGTAGAGTGTGCACCGCTTAAATGAAAAGCATTGCGCGTGCGAAGATGTATATCCCTCGCGAACCATGCGCCTTAGTGCGAAAGCAACTGTCGGCTTTACCTTGTACATCCTCTTGTCCGGGACAATCCTGGCGCTCGCCCTGAACCGAGAATTTTACGCTTCGACTGTTACTTCAGATTATCTTTCCCTTGCCCTGTTCAGCGCGGCGATTGTTGTTGGAGTAGTTCGCCGCTCGTGGACCGATTTGCTCTGGGTTTCGCTGGGCGCCCTTGTTCTGTGCTTCCTCGATTATCGAAT
>JASIEN010000145.1 GCA_030045935.1 Candidatus Sulfotelmatobacter sp. | reverse complement strand
GCCCAATTTTTGTATTTTCGCGCGACAGGGCAACTCGGGGCCGGACTGCTCGTCACACCACGTTCTCGAGCGCCAGCGCCATGCCGAGCCCTCCACTGACGCATAACGTGGCCACACCCCGCTTCGTGTTGCGTTTCAGCATTTCGTGCAGCAACGTAACCGTGATGCGCGTGCCGGTACAGCCGATGGGATGACCGATTGCGATGGACCCTCCGTTGACGTTGAGCTTGTCACGATTAAAATTCAGTTCGCGATCGCAGGCCAGCACCTGCGCGGCAAAAGCTTCGTTCAGTTCGATTAGTCCGAAATCGTGCAGCTTCAACCCGTGCTTCTCCTCCAGCTTTTTCAACGCAGGCACGGGACCGATGCCCATTGTTCGCGGATCAACTCCTGCTGAGCTGACGGCCACAATCCGCGCCAGCGGCTTCAGATTGTTCTTCTTCACGAAGTGTTCACTGGCCACCACGATAGCCGCAGCCCCGTCCGTAATTCCCGAGGAATTGCCGGCGGTGATGGTTCCGCTTTTCGAGAAAACAGGACCCAGCTTGCCCAGTTTTTCCATGCTGGCATCTGGAAACGGATGTTCGTCACGGGAGAAAACCGTTGTGCCCCTCTTCCCTTCGATCGTGACAGGAACGATCTCATCGTCGAATCTTCCCGCAGCGATGGCCCGCGCAGCACGCGTTTGCGAGGTGAGAGCAAACTCGTCCTGCTCGTCGCGAGTAATCTTGTACTGCTCGGCCAGCACCTCAGCCGTCTCGCCCATGACCATCTTCGCCATGGGACAGAAAAATCCGTCTCGGTACATGCCATCCACCAGTTCCTGATTGCCCAATCGAAATCCCCAACGGGCTTCCAGATAATACGGAAGGCGCGACATCGACTCGGTGCCGCCCGCAAGAATGCAACTTGAATCTCCCAGAAGAATCGACTGGTATGCCAGAGCTATAGACTTCATCCCAGACGCGCAGGCTTTGTTGACGGTGAATGCGGGCACTTCCTGTGGCACACCACTGCGAATGGAGATCTGGCGCGCTGGATTCGGGCCTCCGCCCGCCTGGCGGGCATTGCCGAAGATGGTTTCTTCTACCTGACCTGGTTGAATTCCGGCGCGCTCGATTGCGGCCTTAGCGGCTACGGTGCCCATGTCCGCGGCCGTTAGGGATGCCAATGACCCACCGAACTTGCCGATGGGCGTGCGCACGGCGGAAAGAATGTAGACAGCTTGCAGATGTGCCTCCAGATTGTGAGTTTACAGGAAGATTCTGCTCAAGCGCTTCCCAGATATAGATGCAAACACAATTCAGATGAATCTTTCGCCCAAGGTCCGCAATCTCACTGAATGGCACTGATCTACCGTAACAAACAACTCCCAAGTCTCGAGAGTGCGAACAACCCAATCAGTTTGCAAAAGGAGGAGGAGCGTTATGCACGTCGAAGTCGGCAAAGAAAATTCTACTTCCATCAACCTCTATTACGAAGATCACGGCTCGGGCCAACCTGTCGTTCTAATTCACGGATACCCGCTCAGCAGCGCGTCGTGGGAAAAACAGGTTCCCGTGCTCCTGAATGCCGGATATCGCGTGATCGCCTATGACCGTCGCGGGTTCGGCAAATCCAGCCAGCCAACCACCGGATACAACTACGACACCTTCGCCGAAGATCTGCGCAAGCTCATCACTCATCTAAGGCTGCGTGATTTCGTGCTCGTCGGCTTTTCGATGGGAGGCGGCGAAGTCGCCCGCTACGTCGGAAAGTATGGATCGAAGGATGTGAGCAAAGCGGTCATCATCGACGGCGTTCCACCCCATCTGATCAAGACCGCCGACGATCCCGAAGGCCTGGATGCCAGCGTATTCGAGGGCATCGAGAAAGCTGTCGCCGCCGACCGTTACGCATTCTTCACCGAGTTTTTCAAGAATTTCTACAACACCGACGTGAATTTGGGAAAGCGTGTGAGCGAAGAGGCAATGCGGGCAAGTTGGAACACGGCCGCGATCGCCTCAGCCACAGCCAGTCTGGCGTGCGTGCCCACATGGTATGAGGACTTCCGGGCAGACGTTGCCAAGATCGACGTGCCCACGCTGGTAATTCACGGCGATGCTGACCGCATCGTGCCGTTTGCGTTGGGAGGCCAGCGCACGGCGAAAATGATTCCCGGCGCCGAGCTGGTCGTGATCAAAGACGGCCCACACAACGTTGCCTGGACCCACGCCGACGAAGTCAATAGCGCGCTCGTGACGTTCCTGGCTAAGCCGTCCGCTAAAGCAACGCCGAAGAAGAAAGCCGCTGCATAAAGGAATTTGAGCATTCGGACGGCACATCCGAGAATGGCGGAATCGGGCTTGACGGCGCATCCTAGCGGGTGGGCGGGAAGTCGATGCTCACCTCGATTACCGTGTACGCGTGGGAAGTTGTGTATACCCATTGCCGTACCGCGGAGATTGCCGATTCCGCCAGGATGGGATTGCCTCCCAATAGCGTGACATTTTCCACCCTGCCCTGGGGTGAAATCGTGAGCTGCATGCGCACGACGCCGGTTATGCCCCGCTCCCTGAGCGTGTCTGGGTAGTCCGGGTTGACGCGCGTAATTAGCCGTCGTGGAACATTCTCGGCAGACGCAATGGCGAGAACTTTTACACCGACAGTGAGAGCCTCAGCACCCACATATCCGATTGCGCCTCTGGTTCGGGCGACGTAGGCTACCACCTCGGCGTCCGATTCCACTTCCTTCGGCATGGTTCCTTTGCCGCTGAAGGTCAGTCCTTGATAGTAGGTCTGGATCTCCGCGCTGTCGCGGTCCAAATACTCTTTGAGAAAGGCTTCATGAGCAGGGCCCGACCTTTCGAGCACCGGCACCACTGTCGATCCGTC
>JASIEN010000144.1 GCA_030045935.1 Candidatus Sulfotelmatobacter sp. | reverse complement strand
CGCAAATTTGAAACAGCCGCCAAAGCGGCGGAACTCATTGGCCCAGCGCGTCAGTGCCGGGAAAGTATAAGGGGAACAGACCGAGTCCGTTTCAGGGGACGGCACAAGTTTCCCATTAGCCTCATGCAACACAGGTGACAGGTACGGTAGAGACATGGATTCTGAGCTGAGCACACGAATTTCCGCCAAGGGCTATGCTCGGCCACCCAAGGGCAGCCAGCCACCGTCGTTGTATGAGCCATACCACGCCACTATCAAACGCGCGCCACTAAAGCCCTTGATCCTGCTGCCGCATACACTTTCGGAAATTACCGGGCCGATTTTTGGGCACGAAAAGGTGGGCGAAAAAGATAACGATCTGACCTGCCAACATGTTGGGGAGCCCATTGGTGAGCGGATCATCGTGAGCGGGCGCGTGGTCGATAGTAACGGCCGGCCGGCTTCCAACGCACTCATCGAGATTTGGCAGGCGAACGCCGCCGGAAGATACAGGCACATTGGCGACCAGCATCCTGCACCGCTTGATCCCAACTTCAGTGGCGCCGGCCGAACCATGACTGACGAACACGGAGCGTACCGTTTCATCACTATCAAGCCCGGCGCGTACCCCTGGTTCAATCACTACAATGCGTGGCGGCCTGCGCATATTCATTTTTCAGTCTTTGGGACGGCTTTCATTTCGCGCCTGGTGACGCAGATGTATTTTCCCGGCGATCCATTGTTCGACTACGATCCCATCTTCCAATCCGTGCCGGATGAACGAGCGAGACAACGAATGATCTCGAAATTCGATCTGGAGACCACCCAGCCGCAATGGGCAAAAGGGTTCAAGTTCGACATTGTGCTGCGCGGGCCGGAGGCTACACCTTTTGAAAGCTGATAGCGATCTGGTTCCGACTCCCTCGCAGACGGTTGGCCCTTATTTCCGGATTGAGCTGACTACTGATGAACACTGCATCAAGTGCGTGGCAGATCCGCAGGCCAAAGGCGAGCGCGTATGGATCACTTTTCGTGTGCTCGATGGCGACGGCGCACCGGTTAACGATGCCATGCTGGAAACCTGGCAAGCTGACTCCAATGGCAACTACAACCATCCTGACGACCCGAAGTCGAAAGAGATCGAGCCACGATGGATCGGCTTTGGCCGACTCGGCACCGATGAAGATGGCCGTTGCGTGCTTGAAACCATAAAACCCGGGCGCGTTCCGAACGGTGTGTTGCAGGCGCCGCATCTGACTCTTGCGGTTTTCGCCCGCGGGTTGCTGAAGCAGCTCTACACGCGAGTTTATTTTGCCGGAGATGCCGCCAACGACGAGGATCCGATCCTTCGGCTGATTCCGCAGGACCGTCGCGACACCCTCATGGCCCAACCTGATCCTGTGCATCCCGGACACTGGACGTTCGATGTCAGACTTCAGGGAGACCGCGAAACAGTCTTCTTTGACGTGTGATTTGCACGCCAGTATGCAACTTCAAAATCCGAAACTTCAGCGGGGCCGCATCAGCAGACTTTTGGCACTCACAGTTTTCCTTGCGGTGATCTTTCTTGCGGCAATTCCTGGGTGCCACCAGACAAGAGTTGCGCCCGGGAGCACCTTCAATCCTGCAGATGTAAACGAATCCCGGATTATCAACGCGGATCGCGAGCCGGGAAATTGGATGACCTACGGCCGCACATACGACGAGCAGCGATTCAGCCCGCTGAATCAAATCAACGATCAAGATGTTTCCCAGCTCGGATTGGCCTGGTACTACGACTTGGACACGCACAGAGGCCAGGAAGCGACTCCTATCGTCGTTGACGGCGTGATGTACTTTACCAGCGCTTGGAGCAAAGTCTTCGCGCTGAACGCCGCGACCGGGCAACTGCTCTGGTCTTACGACCCTAAAGTCCCAGGGAATTGGGCGATAAACGCATGTTGTGATGTCGTGAACCGCGGAGTTGCGGCCTGGAACGGAAAGATTTTTGTCGCAACCCTCGACGGACGCTTGATCGCCCTAGATGCCAAAACTGGCCGTCGGGTCTGGGAAACGCTTACGATTGATCCCAATTCTCGCTACACGATTACCGGTGCGCCACGTCTCGCCAAAGGGAAGGTCATCATCGGCAACGGCGGCGGGGAGTTCGGGGTTCGCGGCTATGTTTCCGCGTATGACAGCGAAACCGGGAAACTAGCATGGCGTTTTTACACCGTGCCGGGCGATCCCGTGAAGCCGTTTGAAAGTCCGATTCTCCAAAAAGCTGCCAAGACGTGGAGCGGCGATTGGTGGAAACTCGGTGGTGGCGGCACCGTGTGGAACGCGATCGCCTACGATCCCGAACTCGATCAGCTCTACATCGGCACGGGCAACGGCACTCCGTGGAGCGAAAAGTTTCGCAGTCCCAAGGGCGGCGACAACTTGCTCACCTGCTCAATTGTTGCGCTCAAACTGAAGAGCGGAGAATACGTCTGGCACTATCAGGAAGATCCGGGCGACGCATGGGATTTCGACGCTGACGAAGATATGATCCTCGCCGATCTCAACATTGACGGACGCATTCGTAAAGTCTTAATGCAGGCGCCGAAGAACGGCGTCTTCTACGTTCTTGACCGTACGAATGGCGAGTTGATTTCGGCCAAGCCCTACACCTTTGTCAATTGGACCAGCGGAGTGGATTTGAAAACGGGTCGGCCTGTAGAGACCGCCCTGGCTAGATATCAAGGACCTAATCCTGCCCCGATCGTGCCTGGACCAGTCGGGGCACATAGTTGGCAACCGATGTCATACAACCCGGTCACCGGTCTAACCTACATCCCAGTAAACGACGCGGGATTCAAATATAAGCTGCCTGCCAGTTTCGAGGCAAAGAAGCTCGCCCCGAATTATGGGATCGACGTAGTGGCGGCGGGTCTGCCGCAGGATCCCAAGACAAAGAAGGCAATCCTCGGCACCGTGAAAGGAAAATTAGTCGCCTGGGACCCTGTGCGGCAGAGGGCTGCGTGGACGGTTGAACGGCCCGGTCCGTGGAACGGCGGAACGCTCGCGACCGCCGGGAACCTGGTGTTCGAAGGAACGGCCGGCGGAAATTTCGAAGCATACCGTGCCGATTCCGGCGCGAAGTTGTGGTCATTCGCAGCTCAGACTGCAGTGATGGCTGGCCCGGTCGCATACGAAGTCGATGGCCAACAATACGTAGCCGTACTCGCAGGCTGGGGTGGAGTGTTTCCGCTTGCCGCGGGTGAAGTCTCTTTCGCTTCAGGACGAGTACGCAATCTCAGCCGCATGCTGGTCTTCAAACTTGGCGGGAAAGTGAGCCTGCCGCCAATGCGAACTTCCGAGCTGCTACCATTAACGGTTCTGCCAAATCCGGCGAGTCCCGCGACGATTCGCAGAGGCGAGCGGCTTTTTCAAACCTATTGCGCGGGATGTCACGGCGATGTAGCCGTGAGCGGAGGTGTGCTGCCAGACTTGCGGCGCAGCAGCGCACTTACCGATGACACATGGTTCGAGATCGTGTTGCGAGGGGACTTGCAATCGGAGGGTATGGTTTCTTTCTCCAAGGAACTCTCTCGCGAGGATGCAGCCGCGATTCGCTCATACGTAATTTTTCGCGGCAATCAGGATGCCCGGGTCCAGGGCCAGGTTCAGAGGCATTAAAGGAGGATCTTGTGTATAGAAGCGACGTGGTCGGAAGTCTGTTGCGCCCTTCCTATCTGAAGGAAGCACGCGAACGTCATGAGAAAGGACAGATCAGCCATTCCGAATTCAAGTCTCTTGAGGATCGGGCGGTTGACGAAGCCGTCGAGTTGCAGAAGCGCGCCGGGTTAGAAGTCATCTCTGACGGCGAGATGCGCCGTTACGCTTTCTACGGGCACTTGATAGATGCTGTGGAGGGCTTTGATAAATTTGGCGGCTGGGCCATTCCCTTCCGCAATGAAAAAGGCGAAGAGGTAGTGCAGCCGCGGCCGGTCGTGGTCTCCAAACTTCGTCGAAAACGCCCCTTGTGCGCTGAGGAGTTCACCTACTTACGGGCACGTACAAATCATCCCGCCAAAACAACCATGATCAGCGCCCAACAAGCAGCCGCCTATTACGATAAAAACAAGTCGTCAGGCGCCTATCCCAAAATTGACGGTTACCTGGCCGATCTGGTCGATATTTTGCGCGATGAAGTTGAAGAGTTAATCCGCCTGGGATGTACATATATTCAGGTTGACTCCCCGCAATATGCCGCGTTGCTTGACCCGCGGTTGCGCGAGGGATATCGCCAGCGCGGCAATGATCCCGATCGTCTGCTCGACCTTTCTACCGAAATGGACAATGCGGTGATTGGAAATCACCCGGGCGTTATTTTCGGCTTGCACCTTTGTCGCGGCAACAATCAAAGCCGGTTCTACGCTTCCGGCGATTACGGCCCGATCACGAAGGTATTTCAGAAAACACGCTTTCACCGCTTTCTGCTTGAATATGATGATGAGCGTTCGGGCGGATTCGAGCCTCTGCGCCAGGTTCCGGAAGATCGCACGGTCGTCTTGGGACTCGTCAGCTCCAAAAAGCCAGATCTGGAGAGCCAAGACGAACTGAAACAGCGCATCGAGCAGGCCTCAAAGTTCA
>JASIEN010000143.1 GCA_030045935.1 Candidatus Sulfotelmatobacter sp. | reverse complement strand
GTGGTTGGTCCGCAACTCTTGGGGTACGGGTTGGGGAATGTCGGGCTATTGCTGGTTTGGTTATGGACAGGCCGATATCGACAGCTATGTCAAGTATGGTGTTCCTGGAGCGGACGTCGATCCGGATCCCTGGACAAAGCGGCGCGCCCACAATGGGGTTCTTTACGAAAGCGGCGATGGACAACTTAACCGCAACTTCGAAGTGTGGACATTAGCGCCCGGCAACGCGATCCGGCACTACTGGCGCGACGGGGTGTCGTTGCAATGGAATGTTGCCGAAACGCAGGGCAATGACTGTTATGCAAGTCCGTGCGTTACCGGAACCACCTACAATCGCAACTTTGAATATGTGTATGAAACCACTAGTCAAGGAGCCACGGGCTGCCGGTTGCACCATCGGTACTTCGACCAGGCCACCCAGACGTGGGGCGATGGCGGACTTTTCGGTCCGCAGAGTCCCTCGGATACCGAGGGTCTCGCCGGGTTCATTCAAAGCGACTATGGAGCCCCCGGGAACTTTGAGGTTGTTGTTCGCGCTGGTGCGGGCGTCCTCGAACACTGGTGGCGCAATAACGGCGGCCCGATGACTTGGGCTGAGTCAACGGCTTTTGGTACCGGTATCACACTGAGTGCCGCTGCTTTGGTACAACGCTTCGACCGGGGACTGGATGTAATCTGCGTCACTCCCGGCGGGCAGATGCAACGGTACTGGCGCCCTGCTGCGCCGGGATTAGTTCGGCCCGGCTGGCTGGCTAACTTCGTCGCCGGCCTTGATTGCTATTCGCCGTCGTGGCTGCCGGCGTCTTGGCAAGCCTGCGAAGCCTTCGGCTCCAACGTGTGGAGCCCGCCCGTAATGATCCAAGGTCAATACGGAGCAACCGACGAAACCGTCCCCGGCAACTACGAGTTGTGCGTTGCTGTCGGTGGCGCTATTCAACACTGGTGGAAAGGCAGCCCTGAGAATCCAGCATCGAGCTGGGCAATGAGCACCACCTTCGGCGAGAATGTGCGGCAGGTGCTGGGGCTGATTCAGTCGAGCTTTGGCTTCGACTTGGAAGTCATTGCGTTGCTGAACGACGGCACCATCCAGCACTTCTGGCGATATTCTTCAGACCTAAGCTGGCACGCCGGCCCGATTTTCGGTTCCACTGTCAGCTAGAGGCGGAGATGGAAAGAACATGGACACAGTAACGTTAAGAGCGGGAGAGAGTCATACGATCGCCCTTCCCGGGCTTGGGTCTGCGGGTTATCAGTGGAGTGTCGATGCTGTTGACCCGCAGATCGCAGCCGTGGAGGAGGTTCTGCAGTCTAGAGATGTGGTTGCGGCGCCAGTCGTGAGCAGCCTGAACCAACAATTTCGAGTCAGGGGGATTGCTCCGGGACAGACAGCTGTTCGTTTCGTTCAGAAACGAAGGTTTGGGAATGCTGCCCCACGGGCGACACACGAGATCAGTCTTGTAGTGCTTGCGGGTGGCTGACGGTTTTTTCAATCAGAGATGAGAGCTGTTTGTTTGCGTTCAGCAGACCTCGCCGAGGCGCTTTTCTGCAGTCGCGAAAATCCGCACGAATCACCCAAGAATTTCGAGATCGGCGCTACTGCACGTCGTTCACTTTGCCGTTCATGAAGATGATCTTCATGTCTTTGTAGTAGTAGATCATCTTCGGACCGAGCGTGACTTTCTTGTCCGGCTTGCCCAGAGCGGCTTCGACCTGCTCGGGCGTCATGCCCTTATCGACGCTCGCCGGCTCAGCTTGCTGTTGCGGCTGCGGGTCGGCTGCTGGCTGAGCCTGAGCAGCAGGCTGACCTCCGCCCTGGCCGCCGCCCCCCTGATCTCCACCTTGCTGTTGCTGCCCCCCGCCTTGATCACCGGCTTGCTGCTGATCGTCGGTGCTGATCGAGAGCAATTGCCCGATTGTGTCCTCGACCTGCCCGGCATCGGCGTTCGCAAGCGATCCTTTGGGGAACTGAAAAACTACGTTCGCCTTCATGGCCGTGGGAGGGTCGGTTTTGTTACAGGAATCACATTCCACAATGCCGATGGTCACCGTGTCCTTCGACACGTTCACGTCAATCTTCTCGGGATAGACCTTGTCGCCGGACGCCATGAGGTGCGTGGTCTGCTCCTTGCCGAATTTTTTCATGGCAAAGCCGATGCCCTTGGAAACTGTGGTATTTGGCGAATGCACCTGACCGTTTTCATATTTGGTCGAGAGGATGCTCTGGTCGGAGTAAGGAACGCCTAGAATTCCGCCCTTCTCGATTTTCAGCAACGTGCCTTTGTCGACCACGGAGTATCCACCGGTATCGGAACCCATTTTGACCAGCTTGTATTGCGCTGAGAGTTGCTCCTGAAGCGACGGAGCCTGCGCCCCCGCCGCCAGTGAACAAGTCAGGGCGATCGGAACGATGAGAGCTGTCGTGTAGAGATGAGATTTCGGCGACATGGTCAGTCCCCCTTTTTAGTTTTCCCCGAACGAATACTGTGACCAGAAAAGGAGCCCCAACTTTCTTCTAGAAGTTGCGGAAACAGGAGCGCCGGTTTCTTGGCGCATCCCCAAGTAGTGCGAGCGTCACTTTCGCCCCTTCGGGGCTGGATCATCCGAACGCTTCAGCCCACGGCTCACGCCGTGGGCTGTGTTCTTATCCGCTTCACGGCTACCCTCGCGAGCGACTATTGGCCTCCGCCTTGCGCCGTCTCCTGCTTGACCTGCGCTTCGGTCTGATCGGCCTGCTGCTGCTGCTGTTGCAGGTCCTGGGCTGCGCTCGGATCTGGCTTCGGCGGCGGCACATCGGACGCCGTCGTGCCCGTATCGGGCGCCTTCGGCATGCCGTTCGTTCCCTGCTTCTTGGCCATCTCGCTCATGCCGTTCTGCAACTGGTCGGCAAAGTGGTTGTACATTTCCTGCAAGTCATCCACTTTGACCGCGACAGTCTGGCCGCTTCCGCAATCGCCCTTTTGGCTTGCCGCGACACTAACGTTGACTGTGTTGTTGGCGTCGGGCGTATCCGTCAGGCGTGTGAGCACGTCACCCGAAGACAAGCCGCACTCCTGCCCGTTGTTCACAGCAGTAACGGCGGTATCGACCACAAACGTGCGCTGTGCAGGATCGAGTGCGGGTGGCACTTGGTCGCTGCTGGCTGTGTTGGCTGCGGGCGCTGCTGCAGGAGCACTGGCAGCGCTTCCGCTAGATTGCTGTGCCTGCGCCTGCTGGGCCGCGATTTGCGCCTTCACTTCCTCGGCGATTGCTTCCTTTACTTCCGGAGACAAGGTCACTTGCCCGGACGCTGGCGCTGGCGCTGGTGCATCGCCGCCACCACCGTCCCCACTGGCCTGCGCATCAGCCGCAGCCGCCTCCTCCTGCCGAGCTGCGTAAGCTGCTTGCAATTGTGAAGCGATCAGGTAATCAGTGAGCCAGAACGCAGGCCCGGCGTAGAAGGGATACGGATTCCACCAGCCGGCATAGAAACCCCACCAGGGCCCGCCCCAACCCCATAGTCCCACACCCCAGGCCAGTGGGCCAGGCCATGGATTCCATGCCCAGGCGTAGAAACCAGGGTGCCAGTAAAAGCCAGCGTGCCAGCCGTAGTACGCGTGTCCGCCCCAGTAGTAGGAGCGATACACGCCCACATGTACAACTCCATGGGAAACATAGGTGCGCGAAACGTACGATCTGCCGCCGCGGGTTACATAAGCGCGCTGTACGTAACCGCCCCGGCCGTGGCTGACGATGGTTGCTCCATTGCGCGTAGTCACAACCGTACGTCCGCCCCGTACTCCACGGTCAATGTGCATTCCATTGCGGTCGATAGAGCGAACCGAGCCGTTGGGGCGAACATTGGCGGTTCCACCACCTCGGAGCGAGACGCTTCTACCGGCAGGCGACGAGCGAATAGTATTCGGGCGCGCGCCTGCATTACCGCGAGCCCCCGTTCCTGCATTGGGACGGCCGGCGTTGGTGTTGGTTCGGCCCGCAGCGCCCGAAGTTCGCCCGGTTGTTGTATTACCACGACCCGCGCCTGTGTTGGTGCGACCGGTTGTCGTGTTCGTCCGGCCGGTTGTAGTGTTGGTCCGGCCCGCTGAGGTATTCGTCCGACCGGTTGTTGTGTTGGTCCGGCCCGCTGGGGTATTCGTCCGACCGGTTGTGGTATTCGTCCGGCCGGTCGCGGTGGTATGTCCGGCGCCGGTATTCGTGCGGCCGCCCGTCGTTGAATGTGTGGGCGCCGACGAATGCGATGGCGCGCTCGAGTGTTGCGCGGGCGCCGATTTCGCAGGAGCTGACGGGGCTTTCTTTTGTCCCCATGCTGAAACAGGAATGACCAGCAATAACGAAATCGCCCATAGGGGCATAATTCTCTTGCTCTCGACAACGCGATTCATACTGCCTCCTGGCTCCGTCGAGCCATCAGATCTTTGTGTTTTGCCGAATTCCCGAAGTCCATCCCCAACCACTCGTAGTCGAAGTCACTTCGCGCCCTTCAGAACACCGAAGCCCCGATTTCATGCCGAGAAAAGGCGCATGATCACGAAAACACCTTTCGGCAATGAATGTTGCGGACCTGAACGGGCTGAGGCCAAAACGTTACCAGAAGTTTGCGTCGGCTGCAATAATTCTGTACCTAAAGAATCTTCAAGGTTTCTAAAGACGGTTCGTCCCCGGCGCGAATTGGGGTTTTCGGCCCAGAATGTTGCGATAATCTATCTTGGTTGTCTGGAGGAAGAGCTTGCGCTACCTGGATCGGTTGCAACCGTTCGCTCTGCTAGTGATGCGCCTAGTCCTGGGAACTGTCATGATTGGCCACGGCTATGGCAAGGTTTTTGGCGGACTGCACCATCACGCACAATTTGTAGCCAGCCTTGGCCTGCCCGCCTGGAGCGGATATGTTTCTGCGTTTGCCGAATTCTTTGGCGGTATTTGCGTGTTGGTGGGCCTGTTCACCCGGTTTTTCGCCTTTGCCATCTGCATCGATCTGCTAGTCGCGATCTGGAAGGTGCACTGGCATAACGGGCTAATGGCGGCGGGAGGAAAAGGATATGAACTCCCGTTGGCAGTGGCAGCCTTGGCGTTTGGACTGATTTTTCTAGGGGCCGGGCCGATATCGCTCGATCACATTCGCGGGGCAAGTAGCAGCGTCAAGTCGAGGCAGACGTGACGCGGCGTGCGCATGGTCGCGGCACGAAGGTATGTCGCAATCGCTTGGCGACCGTGACATTAATACCGCCAAATTGCGCGGACACACATCACTTTCGTGCTCCCACATCGCATATATATTCTCGATCTGCAGTCCATTACCTAGCGACCAAAAAACTGGTTTTCCATGCAACTTATTTCCCAAATCAGGGTTGAATATAAGCTCGGTAGAATTGCCGGTTGACACTTTTTTACTTGTCCGCCGGTTGAATGTTGTCTCGCGCTGAAATTATGATGGCGTTAGCAAACTTCACAACATCTGAAGGATTGGCGGGCGTATGCTATCGCCTGCCCAGAAACTGATAGGAGGGTTCTCTTGAGAAAGCTATCGCTCTTTATTGTGGCTTGTGGATTCTTATTGCTTGCCAACTTCGCCTCAGCCCAGCAGGGAGACATCTTTTTCGGCGCGGGCACTCTGCTCTCGTCTGCCCCCAGCGCAACTCAGCAATCTGCCGGAAATATTGCGGAACGCGGGGGTGCGTACCTGAATATCGGAGGCGATGTAGCCGGGTTTAAGCACCATCTCGGCTTTATGGTTGAGACCTCCTGGAGGGCAAGCCAGGCCGACTACTTTGGCACTGTGGAGACTTATCGGCCCATCCTTACCGACTTCAACGCCTTGTACCAGCCTCATCTGACCAAGAAAATCGGGCTCGATCTTTTCGGCGGAATTGGTCTGGCCTCGACTCGTTTTTATCAGCCCACCGCGACCGAGTGCGGTTTTTACGGCTGCATTAACTACACCACGCAGCATAATTTCATGCAGCATGTCGGAGCGGGGGTTCGTTACTACGTCTGGGGCCACTTTTTTGTACGGCCAGAGGTTCACTACTACCACGTCGACGGGAACGACACGCTGAATAGCTTCAACAGCACTTCTCTTGGCTTCAGCAGCGACAACTTATTCCGGGTCGGAGGATCCATCGGCTACACCATCGGCGGAGACTAAACCGTCACCTCCTTCGAAAAATGCCGAAGGGCGGAGCACCCAGGGCACAAATCTGATATTGTGGAATCGATTCCCGGACACGGGTGATCCCGGTGTCCGGGTTTTTTCGCAATTTTGTTTTCATATTCAACTTGATCGAGGCGACCCAGCGCCATATTCCACACATCTCAAGCACTGATGAAGGGGCAAGGATTGAAAAAATCCGCGTTGCTTGCGTTGGTCTTTACGATTTTGCTTTCGCTGCACTCACAACTTGCCTCAGCACAGCAGCACGGCGACCTCATGGTGGGCGCCGGCGAGCTCGAATCGGTAATCAAACCCAGCGATGTGGTCACGTTTCAGCCATTGCAGGAAAAAACCGGCATTTATCCCAGCATCGCGGCCGACTTTTTTGGCTTTGGGGCGAAACACCGCATTGGCATCAATGTCGAAACCTCATGGAGATATCACAAGGGCAATTATTACGGCTACGAACTATACCGGCCCTTTTTCACCGACG
>JASIEN010000014.1 GCA_030045935.1 Candidatus Sulfotelmatobacter sp. | reverse complement strand
GGCATGTGGCCGAGACCCACGACAACAAGAGTTTGGACACGCTGTTTCATCGACGCCGGTGAGATGAGTGGCTTGCCACTGCTCAACACCTTTTCTAGTCCTTTAATCGTTCCTGTATAGGTGAGATAAAGATGCTCCAGAATCTCTGCGGCACACCACTTTCCCTGCGGGTGCCAGCGCAGCTGATCGCCCGACATGCCATCGACCGTTGCCAGCAGATCTCGTCTGAAGTCTTCGAAGTTGGATTTCACGTCGGTACTCTAGCGTTTCTGGCCGCTTCAGGTAAAATGTTGCGGCAATACGAAATCAAACAATTTATAACAGGAAGGTTGCAGATGAAGATGCGCAACCGTGCGCCGCGTGAGACTGCGGCCGTTGCGAAGGGTTCGACTCGCACCAAAATCGCTTCGAGAATTCGTGCCGGATCGACTGTCGCAGTGGCCGTTTTTTGCGCACTGACATTTCTTGCTGCCTGCAATTCGACTCCGCCAAAACCGGCTGAAACCAAGCCTGAGGTCAAAGCTCCCGAGCTCCTCACCGGGCGCGCGGCATTCTATAAGACCTACATCGCCGCCCGTGGCTATGCGGCCGACGTAAAGCCGTTCCGCATTGAATCTGTGCCGACCAGTGAAGCCAATGGGCAGGATGGCAAGGCGACCATCTGGCGCGTCAGTTACGCTTCTGCGGCGCAGCACGGCGCCAAACCTTACATCTGGTCGGGCAGCAATCTGCCGGATGCGCCGCCGCGCGGTGTTTCTCCCGGCAACGAAGATGTTTACAATCCCAGCAATGCTTCCACGCAGGTATTTGATCCGGCTTTTTTGAAGATCGACACGGATCAGGCGTTTACCGAAGCCCAGAAGCACGGAGGAGACAAGCTTCTCGAAAAAGATGCGAATCTCCCCATTCTTTACATCTGCGATTGGAACCACAATACCAACGAACTCATCTGGCACGTGATTTATGGCGGTTCGCGCGAGGCCGCCAAGCTGACGGTTGCCATCAATGCCTCCAGCGGGGAGTTTGTGCGTGTGGAAAAATGACCACGGCCTTGATGGAGCCTGGAAAGTCACTGCCAAGCGGACAAGTGCTTCTACTGACCGCTTTGCTCAACAACTTTCAGCTGCGCGTCGAGGGTGGCGAAGAAGCGACACAGCGCGATCGCGGAAGAGATGGCTGCTTTCAGAGAATCGCGTTCACCAAAAGACACAATCTCGTGAGTGGAGTATTGCAATCGGAGACGGTCTGCGGCACACTGCGCGCTCAACAGTTCGATCTTTGCCGACCGCAGGTCCGAGGTTAAGCGGGCGAGATCTGCCGGCTTTTTCGATCCATCGTTTGACATCTACAGTACCCTTTATCTCAAAATTCGCGGCGTTCCGCCGAGCCATTCTACCTAGGGGAGGGCTGCAGAAAATGGCTCCAGCACGAACGCCGCGCGAATCACAGCTGCTAGCAGAATGAATAAATTATACGGTGTTAGTTATACGTAGTCAAAGTATCCAAACCTAGAGGTGCCTTTGCCCAGACAACCTGATCCTCAGCTCGAAGAACGGATCCTCGAGGCCGCCTGCCGGCTCTGGTCCCGCGGTGGAGAAAAAACTCTCACCATGCGTGGCGTCGCCAAGGCAGCGGGCACAACCACACCGACGGTCTACGAGCGCTACCACGATCGCGAAGACATTCTCCGGGCCGTACGCCTGCGTACGCGCAGTGAACTGTTCGCTGCGATCAGCCGCACTCGCTCACTCGAACAGGCCTGCGAGCGATATCTGGAATTTGCGCTCGCCCATCGCTATGCCTATGAGGTCCTTTTCGACGGATTCGCCCAGCCTCCATCCCTGCACGAACCCTGGCCTACGTTCAACTTGCTGCGCCAGCGCCTGTCGCAGCGTCTGGGAGGTTCACCCCCCAGTCACTCCCGGCTGATGGTAACCATGTGGTGCCTCATGCACGGAACCGTCATGCTACTGATTCGTGGAGGCGTCGCCGAGCCGCTGCACACGCAAATGTTTCACGCCTGCCTCGACGGTGTGGGTGCGGTTGTCGAGCAGGCTGCCCGCTCGAAAGGTAAAAAGTTCTCCGGTCCGAAATGGCCGCGAGGATTGGTTCTCGGGGAAGCTGCAAAGAGCAAGGTAGACGGTGAGTCGGACGGGGATGCACCTCGGAACTACGCAGGGAAAAAGGCGGACAGCAGAACGCGACTGCAGTCCGCCGGCAGCAGGCTGTAAATCAGTTAAGCGCGCGGGAAAGATCACCGTGGTCCGTTGTCTTCGGCCTTCAACCGAGTGATTGCTTTCTGGGCTTCGGACGCTTCGGGACCATAAGGCAGAATTTTCAGATAGCTCTGATATTGCTGGATTGCCTCGTCGACGAGAGCCTCTTTCTCCAAGCAAACCGCCAGACGAAACGTCGCAATTGCGTCGTTGTCTTTATAGCGCAGCGCTTCGCGGTAGCGGCTTTCGGCCGCGCGATAATTCTTGCGCTTGAAATAGAAGTCGCCGACTTCAACCTCTTTCGCCGCCTGGTGCGGGTTCCAAACCTTAAACTCGCTGACACCACCCTCCGAACGCCTGGACTCTTCACCCGCCACTGCTTCGGAGCTATTCGGGTGCGCCTTGGCATCGTCGGCCGGGGGGCTTAAATCAATGTGCTCGTCTCTGCTGGAACTGTCTCCAGTTTCCGCTCCCAGTTCGTCAGCCTGCACTCGATCCGATCGCGGCGGAGGCATGTTCGCGGGTGGCAACGAT
Source organism: Candidatus Sulfotelmatobacter sp. (assembly GCA_030045935.1). Taxonomy (GTDB): domain Bacteria; phylum Acidobacteriota; class Terriglobia; order Terriglobales; family Acidobacteriaceae; genus Sulfotelmatobacter. The sequence goes on along the minus strand of JASIEN010000014.1, from coordinate 171 downwards.
GAGGGTTTAGGTGAAGTCTGTTGATTTGAAGCCGCGGGCGATTCCGAGACAGAGCTATTGTTCTGATTTGAAGATGGGGAAGAATCGTGGGCCGCGTTCGACGGAGTCGGTGCGGATGGCGGCGATGAGGTGGATGACGGCGATTGCCCCTGTTGCGCCCAGATCACAGAA
>JASIEN010000142.1 GCA_030045935.1 Candidatus Sulfotelmatobacter sp. | reverse complement strand
ACATGCAGGCACAATTTATGGCTCTGGCCACGCAGGCCGAAGGCGCATCGATCGTCACCGAGAATATTTTTGAGAACCGCTTCATGCATGCCCTCGAGTTGATGCGCATGGGCGCGAATATCAAGATAGAGGGGAATCGGGCCGTGGTTCGCGGCAAGACGCCACTTAGCGCCGCGGCCGTGCTGGCGAGCGACCTGCGCGCTTCAGCATCGCTGGTATTGGCTGCGCTGGTGGCTGACGGCGAAACCATCATCGACCGCGTCTATCACATCGACCGCGGCTACGAAAAGATTGAAGAGAAACTGAAGGGAGTAGGGGCGCAGATTAGAAGGATTGGGAATATGCTGCCTTGAAGTAAGTCGGGCCGCCTTCCGGCGGCCCCTTTGATACAGCTGATAGATTGGCTGCTGGCGGGCAAGGCTGCCCGCCCTACACTAATCTCCCGCTATCGGCTCGGCCACTTCCGGTCTGGGCGCGTTCGATTTCACGAACGCATCCAGCGGAATGAATCCGTCCTGCGAAGTCGCGGGTTTTTCTTTCAACACGACTTCGCGATACAACGAAGCCATGCGGGCATTATAAGCATCGTTGTGCTTCTGCGGCCCCCGGTGCTGGCCGACAATCGCAAATTCGCCATCCGTTTTCGCTGACGGCTGAGAGCTGACAGCTGACGGCTGCAATTTCGCATCCCGCGCCCGCTTCTTTTCTTCGCGCGCGGTCTTGGCGATGCCCAGCTTGTCGAGATCGTGCTGCAGTTCAGTAGTGACGATTTCTTCGCGCAGCTTGAGATAGTCGACATGCTGCTCTTCCATCTTCACTTTCTTGCCGCCGGCGAAAATTTCGTGGCGCCCGTGCTCTTCGTACCACTTGGTGAGCGTGGCCGTCATGTGCATCTTCTCGATGATGTTGCGCCAGCCCACGCCCGTGTTGTAGGCGCAGAAGCTGATTTCGCCTTCCTGCGTGGCATAAGGAATGATGCACTGCTCGGTTCGCCGAAAGTCGTAATTGAACAGATCCTGGAACCACATGCCGGCGATGAACAGGAAGTTCCAGCGGTCGCCGGTGCGGCGCTTCATCACATCGTCGAGCGTGCGGTCGGGGCCAACTTTGCCGTAATTTGTGCCCGTCACGTTGTAGTTTTTATCGAACTTCTTGAGCAGATCCATCAGCTTGAAGTGCGTCGGCGACTGGAACGGGTCGTAGTTTTTCATCAGGCACAGCGCCATGCCGAACGCTGTCAGGAATTTTCCGCGCGCCGCATCGTTCACCTTGGCGATGTCTTTCGCGAGCTGATCGCCATGCAGAAACGCCGTGACCGGCACGGCTTCTTTGGTTTCTTTGTCGATCATCACGGCCATCCCCGTGCCACAATTGGGATGGCAGCCACAACTGAGCTGGCCCCAGTTGTTGTTCTTGTCCTGCGCGTGCATCAGATCGGCCCAGTCGCTGAACGTTCCCATGAATGAAATCGGAAACCAGTCGCGGGCGGGTACGCCGAGGCCCGTTTGATCTTTCACATCATGCGCAAGGTGCGACAGCGTGTAGCGCTGCGCCTGGCGGCGCTCGTCAGTCACGGCTTCATCTCGTCCAGTAAACGAAACCGGCTGGAATGACAAAAAGCTAATCGTCTTCGGATTATCCAGCGCGAACTTGATGATGCGTCCGACCTGCTCGTTGTTGATGCCATTGACAATTGTGATGACAGGAACGATTTCGCATCCCGCCTTATGCAGATTTTCGATTGCCTTTAACTTCACATCGAACAGATTGCCGACCGCGCGATGGGCGTTGGCGGCGTTGCCGATGCCATCGAATTGCAGATAGGCGTAGCGCAATCCGGCTTCAACCGCTTGCTGAGCGAATTCAAGGCTCTTCGCGAACTCGATTCCATTCGTCGCCGCCTGCACAGAGTTGTATCCAACTTTGCGTGCATACCGAATCGCGTCCAGGAAATACGGCGACAACGTCGGCTCACCGCCGGAAAACTGCACGCTCATCTGCCGCCGCGGCTTGATGGTGATCGCGTTGTCGAGCATCTGCTTGATTTCTTCCCAGCTTAGCTCGTGGACGAATCCAACCTGGTTCGCGTCCATGAAGCAGGGATCGCACATCATGTTGCAGCGGTTGGTCAGGTCGATGGTGAGCACCGAGCCGCGGCCATACTTCACGGTTGATGAACCGTGGTGGTGGAGCTTTTCGTCATTGTGGGCGCGGATGTCGCGGCCGGGGAAAACATCTTCCAGGTGCTTCGTGAACTCGGTATCGATCGACATCACGTCTTCGAACAGGCCGTGCTTGGGGCATTCTTTCACCATCATGATCTTGCCGTTGCGCTCGATGATGGTGGCCTTGATCTCGCCGACTTTCTCGTTCATCAACACTTCGTGCGGCAGTCTGCCGTCGAGAATTTCCTGGCGAATCTCGGGCACGCACTTAGGGCAGAGCGAATCAGTCGACCGCGGCCAGCCCAGCGGCGGCTTCGATTTTTCGTAGGATTTGAGCAGAGGCTTATCCGACCACTTGGGGGTAGGTGAAGGGTTGGGATTGATGCGGTTCAAACGGTCGAAAACGAACCAAACGCTCTTCGCGGCGGTCACGGCTGCTTTTTCTACATACTTGATCGGCTTATGCATTCAGCTTCTGGCTCCTGGCTGCCAGCTCACGGCTCAAATTCAATGTTGGCCGCGGCCAGCTATGGCTCTCCCCGAGACTCTGAACGGAGTGACCTGGTACCCACACACATTTACCCGGGTAGAGTTAAACCTATGCTATAGGAAGCAAAAGGCTCGGGGCATCCGGAAGACAGTGGATGGGGGAAAACCGGGGTTCAGCGGCAAATAGTGCAATTGTATGGATGTAAGCTATTGAAACCAAAGAACAAAAATTCCACATTTTCCTTGAGAAGGCAGCGAGGTCGTCCCAGCTTGCGGAACCTGAGTTGTGCTCGCGACATCATAGAAATAGAGGTAATCTAGTACCAAGGAGGACGTTTCGTTTGCGCTGCCCTCGTTGCGGCAATGACAATGCCGAGACCAACCGCTTTTGCGGCATGTGCGGAGGTTCATTAATCTCTAACCCTCCCGCTGCCGAGACGCCTCGGAAAGATCTGAGGGTCTCCTCAACTGCCACTCAAGCCGGTCGTACGGCCTCAGTAACGCACGGTGTAACACCAGGCTCAAGATCAACTTCAGCCGTCGTGTCGGCAGTTCCTCCACCCAAAGAGCCTTCCCCCCCCCAATCCAACGGGCTGAAGGCGGAGCCCGGAATCACCGGCCCATCGTTCCTGGGGCTCAACACTCCCCCGAGCAATACAGTTACCCCGCGTGAAAACCCGGAAGATCGTGTGCTCGATGAGTTGAAATCTTCCCGCAACCTGGACTATCTCCTTCAAGACGACGAGGAAGAACCCAGCCGGGGGTGGGGCAAGCTGTTTCTGGTTCTGGTTGCCCTGGGTTTGGCTCTAGGTTTCGGATATCTCCACTGGAAGCAAGGAGGGTTCGACTGGATCATCGGTTCCGTGAAGAAGCCGCAAGCTACTTCTCCGGATACTTCTTCCAATACAACGGCAAATTCCAGCACACCAACGACCGCGTCGCCGGCACAGCCCTCGACGGCTGCCGCTGGTGATTCCAATCAGCCGGCTCCGACCACGACACCTGCTCCTGCTACTGCGGCGACACCTGCTCCTGCTACTAATGTTCCGCCATCCTCCGCCGTGCCGGCGGCTGGCGTGCAAACAAGTCCTTTGCAGACCGTTCCATCCGGCGCACCGCAGAATTCTGCTCCAAGCGCGCCATCAGATGACACTACTGCCACGTCCCAGCCGGCGAAACTCGCTCCCCCGGGAAAGTCGGAAGCGAAGGCTTCCGATTCCGAAGCTCAGCCCGCCCCGGAACCCACGCCAAAACCAAAGCCGAGCAAACCGTCCGCGGCTGTGCCAGTCAGCGTGGTCAGCGAAGCTGAGCGCTACCTCTACGGACGCGGCGTCCGCCAGGATTGCGATCATGGTCTGCGAGTGCTGAAGCGCGCTGCGGAATCTGATCCCAAGGCAATGACCGCCATGGGCAGTTTGTATTCGACTGGAACCTGCACTCCGCGAGACTTGCCGACCGCGTACCGTTGGTACGCTCAGGCGCTTCACAGAGACCCTGACAATCAGGCGCTACAAAATGACTTGCAGAAACTGTGGAGCCAGATGACGCAGCCCGAGCGCCAGTTGGCGATTCGATTAAGCCAGTAACAGAGTGGGGAACCCACAGGATTGTGCGCGGTCGAGAGTTAAGAGGAATCCCGCCGAAATTGTTGCGCGTACGCGGTCTGCCAGGGCAACCGAAGCTCTTGGATCATGCGATGGTGCGAGTGAGTAACGAGGCCTTAAAGCGCTCAACTTCGCCCACACTAGGCAGCTCGCTAATTGGTCTTCTCTAACGTCAATACCGCCTTGGGCGCAAACGCGTGTTCTTTGCGATATGCGCGTGCCACGTCGCCCAACGGAACCGGCCGGGGCAGCGTTCCGACTTCGGCCAGCGGGACTTCGCCTTTGGCATACGTATAAGCCCAGTTTTCGAGGCTTGTTTCCTGCGCCATGGCGTGTTGCGACGCATGCTGCGGATTGGACGGAAACTCTAAGATTTGCGGTGCACTCGGGCGTACCGATGCCATCTGGGCATGAGCGGTGCTCACAGCGAACATGCAAAAAGCGACAGCGGCGACGATTGCGATCTTTGTAGTGTTCATCTTCATATTCATAGTTTGTTCCCGACCCGGAAGCCGCATGCGTGAAGTCTGAAGAATCACGTCAACGACTTGCTGGGGTCTGACCTGAAAGAGGCAAGCCGCTTACCAAAAAGCCGCTCTCGACTGCTCAACTTACAAGACTTCTGGAGCGCTAGTGTCAACCTTTTGCACTTATATGGAAGGTCCTGGTATTGCGCAAACTAAAGTAACCATCGCCTCATCTGGTCCGGTGATCCTTCGCTACCGCAACCGCGTTGCGAACGTGGCCGCAGGTCTTTTTCAACGCAGACACGGCCTGCGATTTGCTGGCTCCCGCAGTCAGCATCACCAATGCGACGGGAGTCTGGTTGCCGGACTTTTTCAATGCGTCGAGGGCCGACTCGTAGCTGGCTCCGGTGGCGTGCTGCAGGATTCCAACCGCACGATGCCGCAGCTTTTCATTCTTTGGCGAGACGTTCACCATCAGGTTCCCGTAGATGTATCCCAAGCGTGCCATTGCCGCGGTCGAAATCATATTCAGCACCATCTTGTGCGCGGTCGCCGCCTTCATGCGCGATGAGCCTGTGAGAACTTCAGGACCCACTTGAGTAACGATCGCAAAACACGCGGCGCGCTGCAGCGGTGAATCGCGATTGCATGTGAGAGCGATGGTCTGCGCGCCCCGCCGTCGAGCTTCTTTGAGGGCTGCGAGGGTGAATGGGGTCCGCCCGCTGGAGGCGATGCCGATCACGACGTCACGCTTCGTAGGCTTGCTCCGCGCCATCTCTTCGCGCCCCTGCCGCACATCATCCTCGCTGATCTCGGAGGCAACAGCTAAAGCCTTCGTGCCTCCGGCAATGATGAAGCGCACGCGATCGGTATTGAATGTGGGCGCGCATTCAACCGCATCCAGCGCGCCGATTCGGCCGCTCGTTCCGGCGCCGACATAAATAAGCCGTCCACCCTTCCG
>JASIEN010000141.1 GCA_030045935.1 Candidatus Sulfotelmatobacter sp. | reverse complement strand
TCAATTGACCGAATCCTACACCCATCGCGGAATACGGCACAACGGGTTGGCAGCGGGATCTGCGGTTACGTTCAAGGTTGCGATGATCTGAGCAGTTCATCTAAATACTGCTGCCATGCTGCCGCCCACGTATGCGTTCCGTGGCCGTGGGTCTCATCGGAAATCGGCAGCAGCACGAACCGTCCATTCTTCACTTTTTTGATTTCTCGTTCAGCGATTCCCAGTTCAGGAGGGTTAATAAAGTCATCGGCGGAATTGACGAACATCACCTGCGCGGTAATTTTTTCCAGCTGCGGCGAGGGATCATAATTCCGCGAAGCATTCAGTGCGTAAAGCAAGTCGGTCGCGTCATGCGTGGCGATAAACTTTGTCCTGAAATCTGTAGCGGCCTGATCCGTCGCCTCCCGTGTGGGATAGTTCTTTTGCATCTCCAAGGCTGATCCGGCGGCGACCTGAAACATTGCCGCGGCCACGTCCATCGCATCGCGCGGCTGCGCCGTATATTCGCCGCCTTTCCACTGCGGATCATCGCGAATCGCATCCATCACCATCTTGCGCCAGATTCGATTTCTGCCGGCAATGGGAACGGGCTGGCAAGCGAGAGGCATCAGTGCGTCTACAAAGTCTGGGTAGGTTTCGCCCCAGAGCCACGAATGCATGCAGCCCATAGAGGTGCCGATGATCAGGCGCAGATGGTTTACGCCGAGCCCCTTCTCCAGCAGTTCGTGTTGCAGCGCCACCATGTCGTCATAGTCGTATTGCGGAAAGCGGGCGCGCATGCCGTCACTCGGCTTGCTGGATTTTCCGTGGCCGATGTTGTCGACGAGAATGACGTAATAACGGGTGACATCCAGGAGCTGTCCCGGTCCGAAGAGCACGCCAGCAAATTGTGAAACAAGAAACTGTGCGCCTGACCCGCTGGTACCGTGCAAAAGCAGCACCGCATTGCTTACGCGGCCGTTCACATTACGAGCGGGCGAACCGAAGCTTGCGTAGTGCAACCGCAACTCGGGCAGTATCTCTCCAGATTTGAAATGAAAGTCGCGAATGACGTAGTCGCCTTCCTTTGGACTGGGGACTTGACCCGCCTGTTGGGCGCAAGCAGCCGCATGTGAGAGAAAGGAAAATAAGATGAACGACAACCCAATCGGCCTTTTAGACATGAACCCTTTAGGCGTGAACATGGATAACCTCGGGTGCGGGAAGCGTATCACAGGCGTTGTGGCATTCTTTCCGATCAGGCAGGATTTTCTCGCGGCTTCTGCGGACCTTCTTTGCGCTCTCTGCGGTTTAAGATTTTTGAACTTGCTTGAACCGCAAAGAACGCCAAGAACGCCCGCAAAGATCGCTGAGAAAGAACCTTTCTTCCATCCTGCAAAATAGGGTCTACAATGGCGGTTCAATTTCGATGCGGTTTTCGTCGGGCAGTCCAAACTCTCGGTTTGCAGAAAATGCGAAGGAGTGGTCATGCACATGACACCAGAAAAAAGTCCGCCAGCTCGGGAGCAAGGTCTCGTCCGCTTTGGACTTGGTCTGGCGAGCTGGAGTGAGCGCTGGTTTCCCGACCCGCTTGTTTTCGCGCTGCTGGGAATCGTTGTCGTGTTTGTCGCCGGGCTCGCGCTTCATCAACCTGCAAGCAAGCTGGCCATCCAGGGCGGCAAGAACTTCTGGACTCTTGTGCCGTTCACCATGCAGATGGTCATGATCATCATCGGCGGCTACGTTGTAGCATCCACGCCGCTCGTTTACCGCCTGATTCGGGCGTTGTCGGGCATTCCCAAAACGCCGCGCGCAGCCATAGCATTGGTAGCTCTGTTCTCCATGTTGACCTCGTTGATTTCCTGGGGCCTGAGTCTAATCTTCAGCGGCCTGTTTGTGCGTGAGCTGGCCAATCGCGTCAAGGGGATGGACTATCGCGCCGCCGGCGCCGCCGCATACCTCGGCCTCGGGGCAGTCTGGGCGATGGGGTTGTCTTCCTCCGCGGCAATGCTTATGGCAACCAAGTCGGCCATGCCACCGACCCTCTTCAACATCAGTGGCCTGATTCCGCTAACCCAAACTCTTTTTCTTTGGCAGAGCATTGCCACCACAGCCATTCTGATTGTGCTATCGGTGCTGATCGCGTATTGGTCGACACCTTCACCGGAAAATGCCAGGACGGCAGAATCGTACGGCATTGAATATGCCCCGATCGGCTCTAGCCTGGAAGAGCGTAGTAAGCCTGGCGAATGGCTGGAATACAGCCCGCTGCTGAACATTCTGGTCGCACTTCTCTTGTGCTACTACCTCTTCGATGTATTCCGCACGTCGCCGCAAGGCGCGCTCGCTGCCCTGGACCTGAACACTTACAACCTGATGTTTATCACCGTGGGACTGCTGCTGCACTGGCGCCCGAAGCGGTTTATGCGCGCCGTTGCCGACTGCGTTCCGGCCACCGGCGGAGTGCTCATCCAATTTCCGTTTTACGCGGTGATTTTTGGCCTGATCGTGGGTACAGGCATCAAAGACATACTGGCGAACCTGTTTGCCTCAATCAGCACACACAATACGTATGCCTTGCTGGTTGCGGTTTATTCGGCGGTGCTCGGCATCTTTATTCCTTCGGGCGGCAGCAAGTGGATCATTGAAGCTCCTTATGTGTTGCAGGCGGCAAACCTGCACCAGGTGCATCTGGGATGGGTCGTACAGATCTACAACGCAGCGGAAGCTCTGCCGAACCTGGTGAACCCGTTCTGGATGCTGCCACTGCTCGGGATTATTCGATTAAAGGCGCGCGATATCGTAGGCTATGGAGTTCTTCAGTTGATCGTTCACATCCCGGTGGTGTTTTTCTTGTGCTGGCTGTTCGCGCGGTATATTCCCTACGTGCCGCCGATTAAGTAGGTTACGTAATCACTTCGGGGTCCAGATGGGGTGGCTGGTGAATAGTCCGTTCACAAATCCCATTTCGTAGATTACAAAGCAGCCGAATGCAAGACTAAGCAAGCCTGAAGCCATGGCGAGCTTCCGCGCCACGGCCTGGCTTCGTCCCACGAACTTCAAGGTCGAGGCTAAACTCATCGTGATCACCATCATGCCGGCGATCGTGCC
>JASIEN010000140.1 GCA_030045935.1 Candidatus Sulfotelmatobacter sp. | reverse complement strand
CAAGAACCGCATCCGCTGGCTGAAGACATACTTAACGGAAGCCGGAACGAGGCGCGCAAAGGAACTCGGCTGGCCTAATACGTACACGCTGACCAAGAGCCTGGCGGAATCGCTCATCGTGAAATATGGCGCGGGGCTGCCGATTGCTGTCGTGCGTCCAGCCATTGTGGAAACATCGGTCGCGAAACCGTTCTTGGGGTGGAATGAAGGGATTAACACTTCCGCCTCGCTCTCTTACCTGCTGGGCACGTATTTTCGACAGTTGCCTTCGAACGAAAGCAAAAGGCTCGACATAATTCCAGTCGATGAAGTTTGCGCGGGTCTGACTCTGATTGCAGCTGCCATCGTCGAGCGGCGGCACGAACCCCTTTATCAATTGGCGACCTCGGTGACGAACCCCTGCGACATGGGACGGTCAATCGAACTGACGTCGCTGGCCCATCGCAAGCACTACCGCGCGCAGGAAGGATTAGAGTCATGGCTGCGGCTGCGCTTCGATGCAATTCCGGTTTCTAAAGAACGCTATCAGCGAATGTCGGCCCCGGCGCAGAAGGCAATTGTGAAATCGATTCAGAGAATCATGTCTCCGTTGCCGCTAAAGAAAACGCCGTTAGTGAAAACCGAGAGAAATCTGGAGCGTGTGGAAAAGCTGATCGAATTGTTTGAACCGTTCATTCTTCTGAATGAGCACGACTTTGTGGCCGAGAATGTAGAAAGGCTGTCGCACTCGCTCGTTCCCGAAGAATGCGAAGAATTCGCCTACAACGCACGCCGCCTCGACTGGTGGGACTATTGGATCAACGTGCATATTCCAGCCCTGCGCCGCTGGACGTACCCGCTGATCGAAGGACGGCCGTTGGAGGTGCGTCCAGCACGAAGTTTGCACAATGGCGAAACGGTGCGGACGGGAACGTAAAGATCTGAAGTTATTCCGAAAAAAGTTCGCGTTTATGCAGAATCATTCAACTTAATACGGACAGTGAATGGCAATTTTTCTTACTGGATCAACTGGATATATCGGGGCGCATGTGGCGGCAAATTTACTGCGCGATCACGGCGTGGCGCTGAATGTGCTGGTCAGGTCGCGTGATGCCGCTGACGCGGAAAGCCGCTTATGGCAGGCTTTGCAACTGCACATGGATTTCCCGCAGTTTTACGAGTTCCTGCAAACGCGCGTGCGAGTCTTCCGTGGCGATTTGACCGCCCCGGCCTTCGGTCTGGAGCGTGATGAATATGACCGGCTCGTCCACACAACAGATTCGGTGATTCACTGCGCGGCCTCGCTTAACCGCAAGTCGGAGAAAAGTTGCCTGAACGTGAATCTGCGCGGCACGCTGGAAGTGCTCACGCTTTCGCGCCATGCCGAGCACTATCATGGCCTTCGGCGCTTCAGTGAAGTCAGCACAGTGGCAGTCGCGGGCAAGCGGCAGCATGAAGTGGTCACCGAGGACCGCGCCATCGACTGGGAGCGGTCGGATTACGATCCCTACGCGCGCACGAAAAAATTCTGCGAGCATATGACTCGCGTGCTGCTTCCGGAAACTCCGAAGACGATTTTTCGGCCAAGTATTGTCCTGGGTGACAGTAGATATCCCGAGACGACCCAGTTCGATATGGTAAAGGCATTTGTGTTTCTGGCCGGGCTGCCGCTGCTCCCATTTCGCTCGCGTGACAAGATCGACATCGTGAATGTCGATTTCGTCGCCGAAGCCATCGCCACGCTGCATCAGAAAGATAATCCTAAGCACGACACATACCATCTTTCATCAGGCATTGGCTCGCAGACCTTTCGTGAAATTACAGGAGCTCTGGCTGAGGCGCAGAACAAGCGCCCACCAGTCTTTGTACCAGTGGCGGAGCGGCCGTTTGCAGGCTCTGTAAACTTTTTTGCAAATCGCAAAGGTGCAATGGGCAAGGGAGCCTCACTGCTGAAGGTTTTCATGCCATATCTGGTTTGGAACACAGTGTTCGACAACACCCGCGTGGTCAATGAGCTGGGAAAAAAGCCGGTGCCGTTTTCTCAATACTGTTATCCCTTATTGAAGTTCAGCCGCGAGAATAATTTTTCGTACAACTACCGACCTTGGCCGGTAGCTGTGGGAGGGCACGCCGCATGATGGATTTTATTCTGGAAGCGTGGGTCAGCGCCTCCATCGAGCGTGCCAAAGCCGCATGGATGCTGGGCTCCGGCAAATGCTGGCAGCCGGGCGAAAAATTGAAGCTGCTGTTTGCTGGCTACAACGGTACGCGCAACATGGGTTCTGACGTGCGCGTGGAAGAGATGCTGCGGCAAATCAGGCACATTCTTGGCCCGGAGCGCGTCGAGTTCAGCGTAATGAGCCAGAACTTCGACTTCTCGAGCGGATATTTCGAAGGCACCAGGCAAGTGCATCTCCCTGATATTTTCCCTCCGTTTCTGGCCCATGAAGTTCCAAAACATGATGGCGTGGTGGCCTGCGAAGGTTCGATGTTCAAAAGCAAATTCGCCAACGCGCTGACCACGATGATGATCGGCTCGCTCGGCATCGCGGCGGTGCAAGACAAGTTATCGGTGGGATATGGCGCGGAAGCGGGCCACATGGATCCGCTTGTAGCCAAGATGTGCGGCCGCTATTGCAGGAATTCTTTTGTAATTACCCGCAACGAAGAATCGCGTACTGTTCTGCGCGAGCTCGGCGTGCCCACAGAACTAGGTACCGATACTGCGTGGACATTCGAACCACGGCCACCGGAATATGGTCACAGCGTGTTGCGAAAGCTGGGTTGGGACGGCAAGACTCCCGTGCTGGTGGTCTGCCCGATTAATCCCTTCGAGTGGCCGGTGCGGGCGTCCGTTGCAAAATATGCAGTCCACGGCTTGACCGGCGCATACAAAGATAGCCATTACCGCACCGTTTATTTTCATAATTCCGGTCCAGCGGCCGACGCGGCGTATCGAAAATATTGGACTGCGATTGCCAATGCGGTCGATGCCTTCCGTCAAAAGCAGAATGTGTTTGTGATTCTGGCTGCGACGGAGCGGCTGGATGCGCGTCCCGCGCGTAAAATCGCCGAGAAGTTAGGCGGCGTCCCAGTGCTGACCTCCGACGAATACAACATGTACGAGTTAGTCAGTATCCTGCGTGCCTGCGATATGATGGCATCGTCGCGCTATCACGGCCTCGTGACTTCCATGCCGGCGCTCGTGCCCTCATGCGGCATCACCATGGACGAGCGCATTCGCAACCTGATGCGCGATCGGGGCCACGAACACCTGTTGATGCGCGTCGACGAGCCCGATCTCGGTGAGAAGATCGTCTCGGCCCTGCGTGCCCTCGACGCGGACGCCGACTCGATTCGTTGCGCGATGCGCCGCACCGTCGCCCGGAATCTGCAATTGATGGCGCGCATGGGCGTGTACTTCGAAGAGCATGTCGCGCGGCGTTATCCAGAATTTCCAGTACGCACCGGCACGCTCGGCTGGTGGGAATATCTCCCGCCACTCAGCCCTCAACTGCGTCAACTGCTCGAAGAACATAGCGGAATGCTTGCTGCATGACGTTTCTCGAGAATATCTTCGCGCGGCTCGATCACACGGCGCGCGCGCCAGTCCTGCGGGAGGTGCGCGACGGCA
>JASIEN010000139.1 GCA_030045935.1 Candidatus Sulfotelmatobacter sp. | reverse complement strand
AGAGCCGGCGGCAGTTATGGGACATTATTCGAGAATTTCAGCGCGACGGCGGCACCGTGCTGCTGACCACGCACTATATGGATGAAGCCGAGCGCCTTTGCGACCGGCTGGCGATCGTTGATCACGGTCAGATCATCGCCGAGGGTACGCCGGCAGATCTGATTGAGCGCCTGGGTGGGCATCACGTGGTCGAGTTTGCTATAAGCGGAAATTCGAACGGGGCGGCGCTGGAAAGCTGGCGCACCTTACCCAGCGTGGAGTCGGTTCGCGAAGAAAACGGGATTATGGCACTGAGCGTCCGTGAGCCTCATCTGGCCATTCCCGCGCTGCTGGAGGCGGTCGACAAGCAAGGAACCAAATTGGCGCATCTCACGACGCGACAGGCCAGCTTGGAAGATGTGTTCGTGCGGCTGACAGGACGGCATTTGCGGGAGGAATAATGGAACGTTGTGAGTTGGAAAAGTCTGAATCTAGATCCAGTTTAGAGGGGAAAAACATAATGCTGTCAAGAAAATCTCTCATATTGCTGCTAGTCGCGGCAGTAGTTCTAGCCGCTGAGTTCGCCCATGCGCAGTCCCCGGCTGAGTCGACAGGATTTCCTCCTCTCGATCAATGGAAAAACGCTGTCCTCGCCGGCGATGCCACGGTGCTGAAGGCTTTTTACAGCACCGATCCTCCCGCCCAGATCGACGTGCACGAAACGACGGTGAATGCCGATGCCGACATAACTTTCTGGCTGGGGCTGAAGGCGCAAAGCATGAAGCTGGAGATTGTCCGGCTCAAACAAAAGCCCGGCGGCGAGAGTGTGATTTTCAAGGCGGAAATACAAGCTGCCGACGGAACGACTACGAACGTTACCGACGCTCAGGGCTGGAAACAGCAGGGGGATCAGTGGCGGATTGTGGGCGCGGAGAGAACCGATGCCCCTCACCTCGCGCAGCCGTCGGACATGAAAAAGAACTTGTATCCCTCTGATGCCGATGCGCGGACTGAGATCAAAGAAGCGGAAGAAAAAGCCGCAGCCGAGGGTAAGCGCGTGCTGCTGGTCTTCGGTGCGAACTGGTGTTACGACTGCCACGTGCTCGACTTGGCGTTTCATCGGCCTGATTTTGCCCCTGCCATGGATGGATATGTCGTTGTGCATATCGACCTCGGAGACGATGGAAAAAAGAACAACGATATCGCGCAGGAGTATCAGACGCCGCTCGACAAGGGAATTCCTGCTTTGGCGGTGCTTGACGGCGATGGCAAGCTGGTGGTCAGCCAGAAGAATGGGGAATTCGAAGATGCGCGCTCGATGACTCCCGAGGCGTTGCTTGAGTTCCTGAATAAATGGAAACCAGTAGCGCACTAGGATACTTGTCATATGAGTGTCGCCGAGAAAATTCCGGTGGTGACTATTCCTTCGCCGAAGCGTCCTGTGCGGCAGAACGGCCGGTGGGCAGGATACCGGCATTTGCTTTGGGCCCGCATGTTGGAATTGAAACGCGAGCCTGAGGTGGTGTTCTGGGTTTTTGTGTTTCCTCTTTTGCTGGCGACGGGCCTGGGAATTGCCTTTCGCAACAAGCCTGCTCAAGCGACGCCCGTGGCAATTGTCGCTGGAGCGGGTACGGAGCAAGCGCAAACTCTGTTGCAGCATTCTCCGCGCCAGGCGTCATTCAAGATTGATGTGCTTGATGAAGATGCTGCGCGCAAAGGCTTTCGTTTGGGCAAGTATGATCTGGTGATCGAACCGGACCTCGATGGAGGAGTGCGTTATCTGTACGATCCAGCGCGTCCGGAGAGCCTGCTCGCGCGTTCGCAGGTAAACGACGCCTTACAGGCTGCGGCTGGTCGTAAAAACGTGATCGCGACCAGCGAAACTACATCTTCCGAGCCGGGCTCGCGTTACATCGACTTCCTGATACCAGGCTTGTTGGGCATGAACCTGATGAACTCCGGCATGTGGGGTGTGGGATTCGCCCTCGTGGATATGCGCCAGCGCAAGCTGCTCAAGCGCTTCGTGGGCACGCCCATGCGGCGCGGAGATTTTCTGGCGGCGCTACTTTCCAGCCGCCTGGTCCTGATGATCATCGAAATTGGCCTGTTGTTGAGCCTGGGCGTGATTTTTTTTCATATGCGAGTGCTGGGCTCAATTGTCACGATTGCTCTGCTCGGCTCCGTGGGCGCGCTGTGCTTTGGTGGAGTAGGCCTGCTGACCGCCAGCCGGGCGCAGAAAATCGAAAGCGTCAGCGGCCTGATGAACCTCGTGATGATGCCGATGTGGATTTTCTCTGGCGTGTTTTTTTCCTATGAACGCTTTCCCGCTATATTGCAGCCGTTGATAAAAGCCCTGCCATTGACCGCGTTGAACGACGCGCTGCGCGCCAGCATTCTGGAAGGGACTCCCTTAGTTCATCAATGGTCTCGACTACTCATAATGGGGCTATGGGGCGGGATTTCGTTTGTGCTGGCCTTGAAATGGTTCCGGTGGACGTAGCGACGATTCCAAGGAACTTGTCATCGGGAGGATGTCTTACTATACTAATTCTAACGAACGTTCGAATTATCGGGTCTGAGAAAACCTGTGGGAAGTCCAGCGACCGCATCTCGGGTTACATCTCGCCCTCATCGGGCAGCCATCCCTCCGCCTTCGCGCTTTGACCGGCGGCTGGCGGAAATTCTTACTCATGCCACGCACGTTTTTTGCAAAAAGGGATATGAAGGCGCTTCCATGCGCGATCTGTCGAAGGCCAGCGGCATGTCGCTGGCCGGACTCTACTACTACTTCGAATCTAAAGAGCGCCTGCTCTTCCTCATCCAGAAGCACACATTCACAACGGTTGTCCAGAGGCTGAAAAAGCGTTTGGCAGGCGTCACGGACCCTGAGCAGCGAATCCGTATTTTCATCCTGAATCATTTGGAATATTTTCTGGCAAACCCTGCGGCTATGAAGGTGCTCTCTCATGAAGCGGAGGCGCTGAAGAACGGATTTGCCTCGGAAGTGGCGGCGATCAAGCGCGAGTACTACCGCATCTGCGTGGGACTGATGGACGAGTTAAAACGCGAGCGCAGGTTGGAATTTTCCACCCGCATTGCGGTGCTGAGTTTGTTTGGCATGATGAACTGGATTTATACCTGGCACAATCCGAGGGTGGATGCGGATGCGGAGCAGATCGCGCAGGAGATGGGAGATATTTTCTTGCGGGGAATGATGAATAGCACGCGTCGATAGATTTTTTAGGGCAATTGTAGAGTGATCTTTATAAGGAGAGAACATGGCGACCACATTGCAGCCGGCAACCGGCGAAACCACCAAGCAGCTTGTGAACTACCGGACAGATGGCGGCGTAGCGGTAATCGAGATGAGCGATCCGCCGGCGAATACCTACACGTATGAAATGAACCG
Organism: Candidatus Sulfotelmatobacter sp.; assembly: GCA_030045935.1. GTDB lineage: Bacteria > Acidobacteriota > Terriglobia > Terriglobales > Acidobacteriaceae > Sulfotelmatobacter. Next base: position 165 of record JASIEN010000139.1, on the reverse strand, counting down.
GCAGCTTGACGACGCGATACTGCGCGCACGCATGGATAACGACATTTATGTCATCGTAATCACCGGTTCGGGAGACAAGTTTTTCTCGGCGGGGGCGAATATCAAGATGTTGTCAAGCGTCGATCCGACATTCAAGTATTACTTCTGCCTGCATGCCAACGAAAT
>JASIEN010000013.1 GCA_030045935.1 Candidatus Sulfotelmatobacter sp. | reverse complement strand
AGCCCAGGGCCAGCCGCGCACGCTTCAGAGTTGTGCGCCCAGCCGGCAAGTCGAAGATCGTTCCATCGAGGCGAAGTGAATACTTCTCCCAGAATGCTTTTAACTCGTTTGTGTAAATCAATCGGCAGGGCCCTCCGACGTCGTATGGACCGGGATTCTCTCTCCGGCCATAAAGCACGTCGAAGCCATAGTTTGTTCGCCGGGCTTCTTGGACGTTCCATTCGGTCCCGAGCGCATCTTTAACGATGACTGAATCTCGAAATTTTCGCTTTTCCATAGTGCAGCACCTCGAATTGGGCCAGCCGTCTGGAACAGTGGCGAGCCCGATTGAAGTTGTACCGATTTCGTTCGCATTCCACGTCGCCGGATTAGCTATGTCTATGCAACTACGAGGATTTTTCGCACGCCACCCATGTGAACGCCGATCCCGGCTGCCCTCGCGGGCGTCTCCTCAACGATTTGTGGACGCGGCAGAAGTTGTTGGATTCGCGTTAGAAAAACTGTGGGGCTACAGAGCTTCTTCGGTCGGGTTCGAACCAAGACCGCTGGTTGATTCTAGGTGATCGTCCAAATGCACCCGTAGTTGCTGGGTATGCTGATGTTCAGCGCCGCTCCGGTTGCCACGCCCACCAGGTTCTGCATGCCTTCGATCTGCTCGGCGTAATCACCGCCCCTCGGGAAGGAAAAACTTGTCGTCTGCTGCTGGTCGGTGAAATTGACGACAACCAAGCTGAACGTGCTCCCAAGCTGTCGCGAGAACGCCAACAGTCCTTTCGAGTTGAAGTTGTTGTCATCGTTGTAGAAGCAATGTTGCCCATCAGTGAACTGCGAGCCTGCACGCCGGATTTTCGTCAATTTTCGAACCAGGCGAATAATGGGCTGGCCGTCTGTGTCGTAGAAATAATTCCAGCGGACCGGCCGATAGAGCATTACCCGCCCATAGCCGCTGGCCGGAATCCAGTAGTTCTCGCAGAACTCCTGCCCCTCGGACAGCAGCGGTGTTCCCTTGGCGGTCAGCAGTGCGATTAGATAGGGCTGAACCTTGGGCCACTTGTCGTCGCGATCCCCCTGCTGGAGCAGTACGTCATCCGGGTCATTGTCGACCTGGACCGTACCGTAGTTGCAAATAAACCGCTGATGATCGTGATTTTCGATGTATTGGAGACCGGTCTTGGGCAGCGTGTCGCCATTGACGGTGACAGACGTGGGAAATCCAGAAAGCCCCAGTTGCAACCCGAGTTGCTCGATTGCGCCGGGGCTGCCGGCAGCACAGCTCTCGGCCGCACCTAGAGTGGCATCCTGCCACGTGCCGGTGCTATAGCTTCCATAGAGAATATCAGGAGGGTCTGGAAGGTATTCCGCGATTTGGATCAGATTGATATTTCCGGCCGCGTCGAAGAATCGCTGGTAATGGTCCGTCGCTCCAGCCTGGGATTTGACATATTGGTAGGTGGAATATACGAGGTTTGCATACCCTGAGCCCGTGGGACCGTCCCAATACTCGGGCACATCATCGAAACGGAATCCGTCCACGTGAAACGTATCGAGCCAATACCTATTCACAGAGAAATAATAATCCCGGGTTAGCTGCTCTGAAAAATCGCTCAATGTGCCGTAGTCGCCACTGCCGCCGTTGAACGGGTTGCTGAGATCGCCCTGCAACGCGTTATAGAGCTGCGTATAAGCGAAGTCGCCGCCTGTATGGCCATAGACCGAATCCACCACTACTGCGATTCCATTCTGATGGCACATATCCACGAACTCCTGGAAGTCCGCCGTCTTGCCAAAACGCTCGGCAACACAGAAATAGCCGATTGGGTCGTAGCCCCAGTCAATGGTGTCCAAGACGTTCGACACGGGCATTACTTCTATACAATTGATCCCCAAATCCGCGAGGTAGGGGAGCTGCTTGATCGTGCGAATCAGATCATTCCGAAATTCGCTAATCATCAGTTCATAAATGATGGCATTCTTGAGCGGGGGTGTTTTCCATACGGTTTCGTTTGCGGAAAACGTGTAGGGTTTACTACCGACAGTAATTGCCGACAAACGTCCAACGCCGACTTCGCGAGAGAACGGATCGATGATGAAATCGATGTCGCCGCGCGCCGGACTGTGAATCAGATAACGGTATACGTACTTTCCTGGTTTCCCGAATGAGGAAGATCCGGGCGGCGAGGCAGCCGTATTCAAATTGATCTGACCAGACCAATAGTCGCCGTACGTGGGGTCAACCGAATGAGCTTGCGCCACCACCACCGGCTGTACGGCCTGAAGGTATTGATCGGTTTCGTGGATGATTTTAACCGAAACCGCGTACCCTTTGCTTGCATCCACACCGGGAAGGAAAATGCCGAATTGAATTACATTGGGTGAAATTTCTAGTGCGCCCAACTTGTTCATTGAGAGGTAATTCATAGATACAGTCCCGTATCGGAAAGCGGAAGGCTGGGAGGCCATTATATCGTTATCGCCTACCGAACGGCTGGCCAGAATTATCCAATGCAAGATGATACTGAACGACGGCCGGTTTCCAATGCAAGATGATACTGAAAACGTAGGCAGGCGGGTCGGCATGCTGCGCCGGGATGTATGTAGAAATGCAGAATGCCGAGAACCTGAATTCCGACCAGATCCG
>JASIEN010000012.1 GCA_030045935.1 Candidatus Sulfotelmatobacter sp. | reverse complement strand
CGTGCTGTAAACCCCGCTCCATAACGTGGCCTTAATCCGGCTGATCCAATAGGCCTTGCTCTTGGACAACTCCAGACTCCGGCCCTTGGGATCATTTTGAATTTGAATATAGCCAGTAATTGCTCCCTGAATGGGGTGGCCGACGTAGTTGTACATGGGATTTTCGCCCGCGCTCCATCCTGCTTCCCACCATCTCTGAAGCGACTGCTTATAATCCCGCCAATAATGGTTAAACGGGATGCCCCTCTCCGAAACCACCCAGCGAAAATCTGTGTGCACCACGAACGCCTGCTCAATCACTAGAAACGTGCCTGACTCCTTCAGTGCCCGTCCCCAATGAAAATGCTCTTGCGTCCCTTCCGAAGAAGCACCGGCGTTGTTCGCATCGATCAGGCTTGAATTGGCGGGGGGCACACCTGCGTCCGGAGCTTGCGGCAGCACTTCCTCAGAAGAGGACTCAGGGAATGCACTACCGAGCGAACTGCTGGAAACTTCCAAGTTCTGGAGGGAAACACAGTCCAGGTCAGCATCGCAACGGATAGACTGACCGAAAACTCTTCCTGACAGCAACACCAAGAGAATGGCAAGGCTAAAGCGGAAGCACATGTGCGTGGGAAGAAATCATATCATTGCTGCCACCTGTTCGCACCCGTCACTCCAAGGAAATGCATAACAATGTTTTACGGCAGATCGGCCGGCGAATCGGCTATTATGCCGAAGCCATGTATTCGAACGTCCCCGCGACTGTTCCAGATGCTAAAGTGCATTCTATGGTTCGCATGCAATCGGATAGAATTTTGGCCGCTGGTGATCGCTGCAACCTTCAACTCTTCCAACTCTTACAAAAACTCGTATTGGCGGCTGCCGCTTTCTTATGCTTTACAATTGTCGCCGCCGCACAGAGCATCAGCACAAACAATGTTTTCGCAGGATATTCCTTCCTTGCAGATAACCTCTTTTCCGGCCAGCACGCGAATTTGAATGGATGGAACGTATCAGCGGAGAAGAAGTACATGCCATTTTTTGGCGTAGTCGGCGACTTTGCTGGCTTTTACGGATCCGCAGGCCCTCCCAGCGCCGCTTACTGTGGATCGATCCCGGCGTCAAGATGTTTGCCTCACAGTGCCGTCAGCCAATACAGCTTCTCGGTCGGCATTCGCGGATCCTATGGCACAAAAAATATTCGGCCGTTTGGTGAAGCGCTCTTCGGCGAGATCCATACCACCGAAAGCGGCGTGGGAATATCGAAGGTCAGTAATAATTTTTCTGCAATGCTGGGCACAGGTATCGATTGCCGTTTAACTCGTAGGCTGGGATGCCGGTTGGTGGTCGACTACATTGTCACAGGAAACTTTACCATCGCCAGGCAGAACAGCATCCGTGCCTCGACGGGTCTGGTATATCGCTTCTGAGTATGCAATGCAGACAGCGCCGAAGAGATTACTGAGAAATTCAGCGCTCGCAACCATCTTCTCGTTTTTGCCGATCACAATGTTGCTGGCTCCGCCGGCCGGCGCACAGAGCCTTAATGCAAGCAACATCTTCGCGGGATACTCTTTCACCCAAGCCAGCGTTTTTTCCGGCCAGCACCCAAACCTCGACGGCTGGAACGTCTCGCTCGAGAAACGGTATTTCCCCTACTTGAGTATCGTCCTGGACTTTAGCGGCCACTACGGATCCACTGGCATTCTGAGGTCTGATTGCACAACGACCTTACCCTCCGGATGTCTGGTTAACAGCAGCGTGAACGAGCACCTGTTTCAATTTGGAGTTCGCGGAGGATATGCGGGCCACAGATTCAGGCCGTTTGGCGAGATCCTTTTCGGCGCCGCAGTAATCGATCAGAACGGACCAGGCGTGACGGATCGTAGAAGTGTTCTTGCCGAAACCTTTGGTGGCGGCATGGACGTTCGCATACGCGGCCGTTTCGCATGGCGACTCGATGCCGGCATGGTCCAAACCGGAGCCTTCGTGTCGCAGAATCGCAGCGTGCGCGCCTCCACGGGGCTGGTGGTCCATTTCTGAATGTTGGGCATTCCTGCCCAAGACGCCCGCAAGAAACCCGTGGACTAAGGCCACTCCTCCCTTTACAATATCCCTAGCATCACTCGATGCGCACAGGCTCTATCCGGCAAGCCGGAGGGGCACTGGAGGACATATGAGTCTTACCCCGATCGGCGGCCGTCCGCATGACGATCTCTGCCAGAAAGTAACTGTAGCTTTCCTGCGAGAACGCAAACTCCGTCACGAACCTATCACTTGCTTAACCGCCTACGATTACCCCTCGGCACGCCTTGTCGATGAAGCCGGAATCGAGATGATTCTGGTCGGTGACTCGCTCGCCCAAGCCGTGCTCGGCTACGAAAATACCCTGTCGGTTACGGTCGACGAAATGCTGCATCATGTAAAAGCTGTCCGCCGCGGCGTGAAGCATGCGCTCCTGCTTGCTGACATGCCTTTCGGTTCTTATCATGTCGACGCCGAAAGCGCCCTGCGCAACGCGACTCGCTTCGTGAAAGAAGGCGGTGCAGAGGTGGTAAAGATCGAGGGCGGCGAGAAACGCGCCGACCTGATTCGCCGTGTCATCGACGCCGAAATTCCGGTTTGCGGACACATCGGCCTCACTCCCCAATCCGTAAACGTAATGGGCGGCTACAAAGTGCAGGGCAAAAGCCTGAGCGGCGTCGAACAGCTCATGCGCGATGCCGTCGCACTCGACCGCGCGGGAGTCTGCTGCCTTGTGCTCGAAGGCATTCCGCGGGAAGTGGCCGCGATGATCACGGCGGAAGTTTCTACACCGACCATCGGTATCGGCGCTGGCCCCGACTGCGACGGCCAGGTGCTTGTGCTTCACGATATCTTGAATCTGACCTTCGCCCCACCGGCAAAATTTGTGCGTCGCTATGGCGACGCGGCCGAACTCATTGCCAAAGCCGTAGGGAACTTTCGCGCTGACGTGAAGTCGCAGCACTACCCGAAGGATGAAGAGTCCTATCACTTGCCGCGCGAAACCAAAGCTGGCCTGGACACGGTGCTCGCGCGCAAGCAAGCGATGCGGGGGTAAACACTCTTCTGGCGCCGGAAAAGCAAAAACACTAAGGCTGAGGGTTGCTTTTCTTGGCGTCCTTCGTGAACCCTTGCGCCCTTTGCGTTTTAAGATTTTTTTGGCTATCAACTCAGAGGAACAAAATCGTTTCACTCGAACAGTGACCACTGACGGTACTTGCTACCACTCGACCGTCCACAGTGCTACGCTATCCTTAGAAGGATGCTTCTATGAACTATCTTCCGGCGTTTTTCTTCCCCATTTTCGGCTTCGGCTTCGTGATGTATTTTCTGCCCTCCATCATTGCCATTGCGCGCAGCAAGCGAGACATTGCTGGTATCGTTCTGCTGAATTTTTTCCTCGGCTGGACCATGATCGGCTGGGTAGTCGCCCTGGTTTGGGCAGTAAAGACCGACGTGCCCGTGGTCGTGCGGTGAGCTTATTTGGCTGCTGCGCTGAAGCAAGGATTTCCGTACGAGCGCTTGGCGTTTTCTTACTTATTCTCTTCACCGTGGCATGCTCGCGCGAGAGTGCCCCGCCGCCTGACAGCGCTACACTTTTACGAGCAATCGTGGCTGCTGATCCGGCAAAGTACGCAGGCTCCCATGAGGCAAAGCACTGGGCAAATCCTTATCTCGTCGTTCGTCCCGAAGCCGTAGGCCTGCTCACCGCAGTCAAGCCCAATGAAGAACAAATCCTGAAGCCGGAGCAGGTTTTGAACGCCCTGGCGCAGTTGCCTGCATCGGCGTGGCCTTATGGCCGCGTAGTGGCGATTCTTTTTGAAGAGAAGCCCGAATCCTCCGAAGCAGACAAAATCGCCATTCGCCGCAATCGTGGCATTGTCGAAGGAGATCTGCGCGGCGCAGCAGTAGAAATCTACTGGATCAGCCGAACTCAGTAGTCTTTTCCATCGCATGAAAATCTGCCGGTCAATTGAAGAAATGCGCGCCGCCTGCCTCGATCTGCGCAAGGCGGGTAAGCGGCTGGGGTTCGTTCCAACCATGGGGGCGCTTCATGACGGCCATTTATCCCTGGTACGAGCAGCAAAAAATTCGTGCGACGCCGTGGCCGTATCGATTTTCGTCAACCCAACTCAGTTTGGAGCAAACGAGGACTTAGCCGAATATCCGCGCACCTTCGATCGCGACCGGGAGATGGTGGAAAAAGAAGGCATCGCTTTGCTCTTTGCTCCGTCGGCCAAGGAGATGTATCCACCCGGCGGCACAACCTGGGTTACCGTCGAAGGACTCAGCGAAAAACTCGACGGGCGCTCCCGCCCCGGACATTTTCGAGGGGTCACGACCATCATCGCCAAGCTGTTTCACATCATTGAACCGGATGTCGCCTTCTTTGGCCAGAAAGACGCCGCCCAGGTAGCCGTAATTCGTCGCATGGCACGCAATTTGAACTTTGCCGTCGAGATCGTGGCCTGCCCGATTGTGCGTGAGCCGGATGGGTTAGCCATGAGCTCGCGAAACCGTTACCTCAATCCGGCGCAGAGAAAACAGGCATTGATATTGCATCGTTCGCTGATGCGCGTTAGGGAGCTGTGGAAAGCCGGAGAAAGAAATGCCGCCCAATTAGCCGCCACTGGAAAAGCGGAAATAAAGAAAGAATCCCGCGTACGCCTTGATTATTTCGAAATCGTAGATCCCGACACGCTTGATGCAGTTGTGACAGCGTCAGATGGCACGCTCGTCGCCGTCGCCGCATATGTAGGATCGACGCGGCTCATCGATAACATTCTGCTCCAATCAACGTAGTTCTCGACGGTCTTTGTATCCCACGTCCCTAGGGAAGAGTCACGGAAGCAGCGGGAACAGAGGAGGTAGTGAAATAGTTGTTCTCCGGCTTGAGCCGCTCGCGAACCATTTCTTCAATTTGCGACCAGAGGCGTGGGTCGCATTCGCATTGCACGTGTCCTCGAGTGAAGACCCAATCCGCCCATGTCGCGCCGGGGCACGCTATCGGATTCTTCTTATAATCGGTCAGATAATTGCCAATGATGCGGGTTTTCGCCGGATCGGCCGCAGTGATCTCAGGCTCGCCCCGCAGAATCCCATGCGGCTGATAAAAGTTCACCGCCGCAGCCACATTGTCGGGGATGACCGAATCCTTCTGCCACATTTTGGCAATGCTGTCGATTTGCACCGTCAGCATCACCGGAATGCCCTGCCGCTGTAGTTCGCGTGCCAGCAGGACCGCCGCTGCACCTCCCCAACTGTGGCCAAACAGAATAATGCGGGCGCGCGCCTTTTCCTCCGCCGAGAGACTGCCGTCGCCATCGCGATCGAGCAGGTGAACAATCTGCGCATAGGCCTGTTTTCGGTGTCGATTTTCGAAAACCTTGACGAACGCGCCCTGCGGGAGCACGCTCCGAATTCGATCGGCGAACTGGACCGGGGCATGACGCTGGTCGTTATGGGCGACAAAGCCGCCCACAAATCCAATCACTATAGCGCTGGCCGGGCTCGCCGTTTCAACGTGCGTCGATCCGCCATCTCCGGCGTTCGCGAGATAGGAAGTCGTCAGAGTGATGAAGATGAAAACCGCACCGGCGTAGCGAGATAGAACAGGTCCGCGCACGATCATTCCTGCCCCTGTGAGATGACCCATCAACGCGTCTGGATGCCGCAAAATTATTTCCGCAGGGCATCCCACCAAAAGCCTTTAGCAGAGCGGCATTTGGCCCGTTCGTCAGTCTACACCCGTTCGTCAAGTTGGAG
>JASIEN010000138.1 GCA_030045935.1 Candidatus Sulfotelmatobacter sp. | reverse complement strand
AAGAATTATGAAGTAGTCGGAATAACCGGCTACACCGAGCCAATAACAATTTACCAATTTCAACCGCATGCGCACCTCCGCGGCAAGGACTTCACGTACGCAGTGGTTTATCCCGATGGACACGAGGAAACTGTGTTGAGCGTGCCCAAGTACGATTTCCATTGGCAACTGGCCTATGACCTCGATACGCCGCTCAGGCTGCCGGCAGGCAGCAAATTGATCGTCACAGCGCACTACGACAATTCACGCAATAACCATCATCTGCTCCATCACACCCATGATGCTCATGATCCCGAGCATGCCCCTGGCCCAGAAAAGCAAGTGTACTTTCGTGAAAAAAACCAGAGCTGGGATGAAATGTTCACTCCCTTCGTCCAGTACTCCATCGATGCACCAGAGTTGACCAAGGCACAGAAAACCGCGCGGCCTCAGCCCGGCCAGAACGAGAAGGCTGACGGAGCTGGGCAAGAGGCCGCATCCGAGAAAAACGCCCCGATTGTCGCCGAAGTTGTCGGGTGTCTGGAGCAAGATCCGTCCGGAAGCTGGGTGCTGACAAGAGCGAGTGAGCCGGTGGTGTCCAAGACCCAAACGATGTCGTCGTCGGCCTTGAAGGCGGCAGCTGACCGATCATTGGGCAATCAGCGGGACCAATTGCTCGGTGTAAGCGTCTTTAGCCCCGCTAGTCAAAAGGGTCAAAAAGTGGCAGTCAAGGGCGTTTTGATCAAAGAGGTTAAAGGAAGCCGTCTCAATGTCACTTCGATGCAGCCAGTCGCTGCGGCTTGTTTCTAGCCCGGCAATGACAGAGCGGCGTTCTGCGCCTGCTCAAAAAGCTCGTTTCGGCTCCGTTTCCTTAGTTCACATTCACCGTAAAGACAGCAGGTGGGAGGTCGGATGAAGTAGCTGTAACCGTAATGGTGCCTTCCTGCTGGGGAGGGGTGTAGAAGGCGCCTGCTTCTCCCTTTACGCCGGTTAGCACCGGATTGGACGAAAAGCTGCCGCCCGCCCCACCATCGCTATATGTCACAGAAGCTTTGGGCACCGGGTTCCCATACTGATCCTCGACAATAACCCGCAACTGGCTCCCTGTGGTCTTCCCCGGCTTCACTTTTTGATCGTTACCCGAATAAACAGCGATCGAAGAAGGTGCCCCTGCGAGGACAGTCTCCGTGAAAATATCTGAAAGTCCCCCGGCCGTGGAAGCCGTTATGTAAACCGTACCGGGTTGCGTGCCTGTTGTATAGGAAGTGCTGGCAACACCCGAAGAGTTCGTCGTGGCTGATGCCGGCGCGAAGGACCCGCCCAGACCTCCATCCGAAAAGGCGACCGAGATTCCGCCGACTCCGTTGCCGTCCCCGTCCTTTACCGTTACTGTTGGCGCCAGCGGAAGGGGCGACGACACCGGTGCCGATTGCTTATTCCCTGAGGTAATCGACATGGAGGCGGGTGTGCCCGCGGTCGCCGTCTCCGTGAAGGTCGCACTCGGGTAACCTGAACTCGACGCCGTGATCGTATACGTTCCCGCTATTTTGGGGAGGGTATAGTTGGTACTGGCGATTCCTGAACTGTTCGTGACCGCGTGGGGATTCGATAATGAGCCTTTCCCGCTGGCGGTGAACGTGACTGGAACACCCGCCATAGCTATAGGGTTGCCGTTGTATGAGTCTTGAAAATCAACTTCCAGCGCAACGGGCACGGTCGTTCCTACTGCACCGCTTTGATTATTTCCAGCCACGGGAACAAGCGTCGGCAATAAGCCAAACACAGCCAACTCCGTTGTGCCATTCACGTACACCTTGCCATTGGCCACGACCGGCATTCCAAAATGGACCATCTCACCGAGCTTGTCACGCGATGCCACCATGGAACTGTCGTAATACTCAGTGGCAAGATTGTTCGCGTTATAGGCATACAGGTTGTTCCCCTCAACGCATATCACGAACCAGAAGATTCCATTCTGCGTGCCATTGGCCGAGACGATGCCGCCCTGAGGATGTCCCTTTATCGCCCCGGTTTGTGAGGTTGGCTGTAAAGAAATCTGGTCGTTGGCGAACGAGTAGGCCATCACCGGAGTATCGTAGGCCGCGATGTAGATGTTGTTGTTCCAGTAGGTAAGCCCAGCGTGCACTTGTCCAAGAACGGGAACGTCCAGTTCCTGTGGAATCTGGAAGTCGCCGGCAACATCGTACCCGCCGAGGTTATTTTGATTAAGCAGATATGCCGTTCCATTTTTGTCGATGGCGAGCACGAAATTACTGCCGTCGGGCTGTTCGGGCAGAAGTTGTACTAAACCAGAACTGACGTCGAGATCATGTTCCTGAAAATACTTTTGGTTGTACGGAGTGAAAGAGCTGACCAGATTGAGCACACTGTCGCCCTGGCTCAGTTCCAGGACGCTATCACCGAAATGCGTTCCGCCGGGCCCGTCGAACAAACCGTCCCCCGTACTGAAGTAGATGTTTCCTTGTCCGTCGCCGGCAATGCCGCCGCCAGACAACCACACGGCCGAAGCCTTCACATTGGGAGAGGCGTCGAATGCACCCACTTGCTGGAGCGTGTTCTCGGCATATGCCATCACCCAGCCGTTTTCGGTCTCGATGTTACAGCCGGGGCTGCCAAAGCCCACATAGATTGTGCCGCCTTGCAAGAGTAGACCAGGCCGCTGCTGTTGATACTTGTCGATGAATGTATAGGTTTCCCCATTGATTTCGACCGACGCTGACATAACGACGGGTCCGCCGAACAGCTCCGCTCCCGAGCCGAGATCGAGTGCATGCAGGCGATGAACATAACTGCCATTTTCCTTGGTTACTGCAACCAGGAACATGGCGTTGAGGGTGGTGTCAATCACAGGAGTTCCCTGGATGCCGAACTCGGTGTAGCCAACGCTGCAACCGAGGTCGGACTGCGGCACACTGGTGATGCCGTTCGCCGGATCGATAAAGCTTACCTGCCATAACGGCGACGCGTTGGAGCCCTGGTTGTTGTCGGCATCGAACGCATAGACGCTGTCATGCATGGTAACGGCGTAGACGACATCGTGCGTGGAGTTCAGCGCGGGAATGAAAACATTGGGAACATAGAGCGGCTGGGCGGGCATTTGTCCGTCCAGAGTCTGAGTAAAAAGCTTCCCAAACACGGTCGGGTTGACGTTGGCGGGAGTCAGTATGGTTTCTTGGGTATTTTGACCAGTGCGGGAGTTATCATAATGCTGCGTAAGGACGCCGATCTGGGCCAGGACAGAAGAACCGCCAAGGCACAGCCCGATTAGAGCAGCGCAGGCACGCAGTGCCTGCCTGAATCCCAGCGCTCGGATCATTGATGCCCCCTTTCTAGCCAAGTCAATGAAGGACGTGTAGAAACAAAGTGGTTCTTTGTAGGCTCGCCAAATCTTAGTTCGGCTGAACCTTCGGATGCGTTTGAAAAGATTCGTTGATGGTCGCGGGCCACGTTTTCGAGCAGCCGTGCCCTACATCTTCCTGAAGCACATATTGCACTTCCACCCCGTCGGCTCCGAGCGCGTCATAGCCAGTGACACCGGGCGTCAGCAAGCCGTCAGTACACATCGTGACCCCAGTGTTCGGTGGAAGTCCATCCTCCTGCAACCAGTAATTCACAATATCGTCGACAGTGTACTGCGATACAGCTACGTCTCGCGGGTCGCGGACAATATAGATAACTCGACGATAACGAGGGTCGAAGCACTCGTGGCTTTTTATGATTCGCGGCCTGGGCAGACGATCTAATTCTTTCTTGGTGGTCCAGGTAGGATCAGGAATCAAGAGATGGATGTTGGCAAAAGTGGCAGGCTGCTCGGGACGTGTCAAATTTGCCAAGAGGAATCGCGCCCAGGTATTGCCTGACTTGGGAAATGAAACCAGAAAAACATCGTCAGGCAGGATAAGGAACGAGCGGCCGGGCCGATGCAGGCCAAAACTTCTCTTAACCCCCGAGAGCAAATGCCTGATCATTTCTGTTGTACCCTGTGCGCATCTCGAATCCGTCGATTTCGGCTCCCAACAAGCCAAGTGCCACTATTCTATCAATACCCACCAAGCTCAAAGTCAGGAACTGTGAAAGACCACTTCCGGCTCGCCGGCGACGATACGGTTCACCGCTTCAACCCCCATCATTACAGAGTGGTCCATATTTCCTATCTCGTACCGCCACGCTCCAAAGCGTCCGCGGGAATAAATTCCCTTTTCCAACAGCTCCGGCTGCAGCACGGCAAGCGCCTGATCACGACCGAGGGTTGGAATCGGATAAGAATATCCCACGATCCGCTGATAACGTGAAACCACTCGATCACGATCTGATTCTTCCAGCATTTTCGCCCGGATCAACCCCGCCATAACCTGATCCAGCACTTTTTCCGGATCAGGGGACTCTCCTACTCGAAACGAAATTTCGCACATGAACGAACTATACTTTTCGGTGTCTCCGTTCGGAACGTTGAATGGCGAGTAGTGGGAAAAATAAGTGGCGCGATAGCATGGCATTTCCGCATCGGTGAAGTAGATCCAGCACCTACCGGTTTCGATCTTCTTCTTCAATCCGAAGCCGACCACCAGCAAATTGTTGTGTTCGAGCCCCTGCGCCGCATCTCGCAGGCGAGTATCGGCCGGCTTCATCATGTGCGTGAACAAATCCAGCGGCGCTGTCGAAATCAGGAAGTCGTAATTGTCGCCGCTGCCGTCGGCAAAAGAAATCCGGCGCTGACCGGCATCGACTTCGGCGAGCTTCTTTCCCGTGTGTATCTTCTGCGGAAAATGTGCGGCGATTCGGCGGTAAATCTCTCCCGTGCCTCCGTGGAGTGGGAATCTGAATTTGCTGTTCGGGCCCCATCCCACATCGTCGCGTTCGTAGAGTACGTTTTCCAGAAGCCGCTTGAAATCCACAACTGCAACACGGTCGGCAATCCAGGATTTGGACATTTTCTGCAAAGGAGTCGTCCAAACCTTGGAGTTGTAAGGAAACATGAATGCTTCGGCGATGCCTTCCCCAAACGTGGCGAGAATCCACTCCCGAAAATTCTTCGCATCCTTCCCGCCGCCGTTCGCGGCGGCCCGGGCCGCCCCGAGCAGGCAGCTGACCTGAACATCCTTCGGCAGGTAACGCAAATTACTCTGGAACGGATAAGGAATCCAGGAATCACCTTTAACGATCCAGCTCTCCCGAATCCGCTCGTGAATTTCCTTGCCCAGAACCTTATCGACAAGCCTATCGAAATAGGGATAATGCGAGAAGATGACATGGCCACCTTCATCCCACACAAAACCGTTTTCGTCGACGTGGGAGGTGGCATGGCCGCCAACGTCAGCGGACTTCTCGTAAACGACCCAGTTCTCGTAGCCCAGTTCGTGCAATCGATAAGCCGCACCCAGTCCGGTCGGTCCCGCGCCGATGATTACAATCTTCTTGGTTGTCATACCTGTCTTTTGGGGGATTTCTGTCGAACTGGCCGGGTTCGCGTCAAGAGGAGTTCTCCGGCGGCAAGAATTATTGTAACGCATGTGCGCTTCAAGGTTTCGCGCAAGCCTGGTTACCGAAGATAAGAAGGCCAGTCATCATTGTTTTCCTTCGCAACGATCCCATCGAGCTCAACAATTGATACGCCCAGATTGTTAGTTCTCTGTGAACAACTGTGCGGTCTAAGCTTCTGCCAGTCTTTTGCCCGGTTTTGTTCAATAGGAAGCGTGAGGGTGGCGAGTTTTGAGCGTGATCCCGACTCAAGGGCTGTAGCTGAGCCTTCTGGAATGCGTGATATTCTTACAAGTCCTTATGGCGAAACTGCCAAATTCGCGCGTGCTTGTGACTGGGGCCGATGGCTTTATCGGTTCGCATCTTGTCCAACAGCTTGTGGCAGCGGACGCGCAGGTCAGAGCATTGTGTCTCTACACTCATTCAACGATTGGGGATGGCTTGAACAGGTTGACTGCCTTAAGGAAATGGAAGTGATCACCGCTGCGTTCGGGAATTCGCGGCGTATTTAATC
>JASIEN010000137.1 GCA_030045935.1 Candidatus Sulfotelmatobacter sp. | reverse complement strand
GTCGTTTTCCTTCGATGGGACGTAACTCCAGGCGATTCGGGCGATGACTGTTCCGTCGGGGAAGGGAAGGGTTCCCTCCCGATATGCCTTGATCGCGATGTCATTGCCCAGAATGGCGCGAATATCGTTGAGGTTGCCTGCTTCATGAGCGACGGAGATCAACCGCCAGTCGCGGTATCCCGGGAAAATCTTGATTCCAAAGACCGGAGCGGCCTCTTGATCCGCGCGTCCAGGTGCTGAAGGCGCAAGAATGAGAAGAACGGCTGCCGCCGCAATGACGAGCAGCATCGGAGTGGTTCGCTTCATGATTCCTCCCCTCAAATCGGTGAGTTACCCTCGCAGCCCGGATCTTACGTCGCAAAACCGAGAATCGGCTCACCAACGGACGAATTGCCGGTCAACTCTCCCGTCTATGGTGCGTAATGGGTGAAGACCAGATCGGTGTTCTTGACTTTCTCGTGGCAGGGAAAACAGGGGCTCATAAACGCCGCGTCGGCGGGCTTGCCATCGGGGCTGAAGTGGCCGAACCCCCAGCCGCCCGTCGCCGCGTACTTCACTGAATCCTTGACCATGAACTGAATATTCGTTGGAGGCCCGGCTACGAATGACTGGTCACGCCCAAAAACTTTGTCATTTTCCGCCGATGGGGTGTTTTTGTAGTGCAAAGCAGCAATGATGGTGCCGTCAGGATACGGAAGCGTCTTTTCACGGTAAGCCTTGATTGCCACGTCGTTGCCCAGAACCGCACCAAGACTGTTGAGATTGCCTTCTTCGTGAGCCACAGAAACCAGCGTCCAGTCGCGGTATCCAGCCGGAATCTGGGTAACGTAGGGCGCAGCCTTTTGGTCGGCATGTCCAGATGCAGAGGCGGTAAAGGCAACGAAGCCGGCGACAGCCATAACGACAACCAGCAAGACAGCGACGCGTCTCATAGGAAGTTCTCCTTATCCATCCTCCTCAACCACGACCGTTTCTTGTATCACGGTTAATCCGCTTTACTACCTCTCCGACGAAGTGGCTTACTCATGGAGTACCCAAGTTCGATCAGCGCCAGTCGTCGATTCGAAGCCAGTTTGCAGTCATCTCTTTTTCAAGCTTAAGATTTGCGATGTTCTTCCCCAGTGGACGCCACTCGGGCATGTTCAATTTCTATTGAACGGAATACACACGCTATGCCGCTAGGCATCTACTCAGGCTGCCGTAGATGTTTTCTGAGGATCCGTTAAGCCTATTAAAACAAGGCCAGAGTCGGGGTCAATGTATTTTTGCAGATGCGCCGGGCTTTCCGTGAGCACCACCTCGCATGTCGGCCGAATGTGTGCTTCGAGTAGATGGCCGCCGTGCGCCGTGCCATCTTTCTTGCCGATTACCGCGTGTGCGTGGATGACCGGCTTGCCTTTGTATAACGCGACATCCCCAATAAGAGACAGGAGCTCGACTTGCTCATCAAGCGTAACTGACGGTTCGTACTTCTTGGTCTGCCAGCTATACCAGGCCAGTCGTACGGAGCTCAGAGCGCCCACAGCCTTAAAGCTCGCCGCTGAAAGCTTCTGTTCTTCTGCGAATTTCGACAAGCCCGTCGCCAGTTCGTCGCCCGTCTTGAATACCAGAATGAATGTTTTAGGCGATTCGTCGATCTGCTTGAAGTTCATGATCATCCTCTTTCACGAAAAACCGCAGCATCTCGTCCAGCACTTCTTCCGGCTGCTCTTCCGCAAGATAGTGGCCGGAATCGAGCGCTCTACCCTGCACGGGGCCGTTCGCATAGCGACGCCAAACAGACAGCACATTCCATAGCTGGCCGATCGCGCCCTTAGCGCCCCAGAGAACCTCCAGCGGGGCTTGAATTTTTCGACCCGCTTTTTTATCGGCCTCATCCATTTCGAGATCAATGTCTGCCCCGGCGCGGTAATCTTCGCAGCTGGCATGAATCGCTTCGGGCGAGGAAAAACATCGCCGGTATTCAGCAATCGCCTCATCCGTGAGCGCACCGGGCGTCCCGTTCTGAATCTCGAAATGCGTATCCAAGAAAAAAAGGGGATCTGCGCCGATCATGCGCTCGGGCAACGGCTCTTTCTGAATCAGGAAGAACCACCACATATACTTTGTTGCGAATTCCTGATTCGTTTCGCGGTACATGGTAAGAGTGGGCACAATGTCCATCAGCAAAACCTTGCGCACGGCATCGGGATGGTCCAGGCACATCCGGTGGGCCACTCGCGCCCCGCGGTCATGTGCTCCAACGAAGAAGCTGTCGTATCCGAACTGTCGCATGACGTCGAGCTGGTCCTGCGCCATTGCGCGAAACGAATAATTCTTGTGCCGAGGGCCGCCTTCCGGCTTGCTTGAGTCGCCATAGCCGCGAAGGTCGGCCAAAACGACGCTGTATCTCTGCGAAAGACGCTCGGCAATCTTGTGCCAGATGACATGAGTTTGTGGGTATCCGTGGAGAAGCAATAGCGGGGGTCCCGCTCCCTTCCGCAGGCAATGAATTGTCGCTCCCGAGGTCTGCAAGTCGCTGACCTCAAAACCTGGAAATAGATTTTCGGACTCCATCATTCCTCTCTCTGAACGAAGTGGCCGTTCGGTTACTGCGCTTTTATCCAGGTGTCCGAGCCCGTCAGTTTGACTGCCACGTCAGTAATGACCAGGTGGAAGGGCTTGCCGTCGGCCCTGCCAATGTGCTCGGTCGCGAACAGCAGGGGGCCAGCTTTTTTGTAGCCCGCCCAGGTTGCGAAAACGCGGCTCGGCGGCTTGTCCCCGCCGCGATGGTAGTCGAAGTAAACGACACGATTGTCTTTGCCGATGTAGAGATCCCAGATATCGCCGGGCGTGTAGCCGCCTCCGGAATACTTGATCGGAATCAGTTCGGCCGTGCCACTG
The DNA here is from genome assembly GCA_030045935.1 of Candidatus Sulfotelmatobacter sp. Taxonomy (GTDB): domain Bacteria; phylum Acidobacteriota; class Terriglobia; order Terriglobales; family Acidobacteriaceae; genus Sulfotelmatobacter. The sequence goes on along the minus strand of JASIEN010000137.1, from coordinate 2,079 downwards.
CCCAGCGGCAGGTTAAACATGCCCTGGTCGATCGCGCTGGCGCTTTTGTCCCAATAGGCATGCAGGGGGAACAGGGTCCAGTAATTGTCGTTGACGAACCCAGGGTCGATCTGATTTTTCACATCGTCGGGCTGGCTGCTCAACTGGGAGCGCAGGTAGGTCACCTTGACTGGCTTGCCGTCTTTATCCGTGCCTTCATAAGTCACCTTGTCGGTCTTGGGCTCCCACTCCCATTTGCGGGAAAGTTTGAAGACGCCGGGAATTTCCCCGTTCCAGGTGTAGCGGATCGCTTCGATCTTGTCCCACGAATCAACGCCATAGGTCTTTGCCATTTTTTCGATAATTGGCGAGCGCTCTTGCGCCCAGGAAGTTGCAGCAAAGAAGACCACAGTGAAAGCCAGAAGACGAATGACCGGACCACTGCTCGCTCTTGTCATGGAAATCTCCTCTGTCGAAAATCCTATGGACGCCGCGTACGGTGTTTACGATGATGTAGTGTCGCTTGCGGACGCGAAAAAGCACCTATACCTTAGTCTGATATAGCGTCAGCGTGGGCAAGTGTCCTCACGCGGCGCAGCCAGATGACTGCGGCGGTCACTACGACCGATCCATATTCCAGCAGCAAGATCCAGCCCGGAACAATCCACGGGCGTCCAAGAGCCGGCAAATGCCAAACAAAGTATGTGGGGAGAATACTCACCGTCCAGATAATCATCGGAAGAGCAGATCGCGACCGCAGGAACGGCAGCAGCCAAAGCAAGTACCACGGGTATACGACCGGTGCGCACAGAAGCGATGCGGCCATCGGCCAGGCGAATTCGTCCGAAGACGATGCCTCTGACCTTTTTCTGAACCAGATCGCAACCAGAAAGCCGACGACAACTGCCAGCGCTGCTACAAGCTCGGGAGGCGCGATGCGTGTGAGTGTCGCAAACACTGGATCATTGAACCAAAAACTATGGACATAGGTGCCAAGCGAACCGATCGGCATCTGTCCGTGCTTGAGAAATGGTATGTACGGGAGCGCGAATGCTGCTGCCGACAGCGCGCCGTCGCGCCAACGAATGCGATTCCAATAGAGTGGCACGAGAACAATCGGGAGGAATTTCACTCCAACGGCCAGTCCAAACGTTAGCGCTGCAATCGCCCGCCACCGGCGCAGCAGTGCTGCGAAAGATACTAGAAGCAGCAGTGCACCGACAATATCGATATGACCGCTGCCCGCTACTTCCGTTGCCAGCAGCGGATTCCAGGCATACACCAGAACCCAGTGCGCTTCTTGCCGGCTACGGCGCAAGAGGTCAAGCAACATGAAAACAATGGCGATATCGCAAATAAGGAATGCGACTTTGAAGGCAAGAATCGATTCATGAATCGATGTAATTGCACGAAAGAATAATTGCGCCCCTGCTGGATACGGGCTCGGCAAATCGGGATGGTTCAAGTTGCGAGTTTCGGACGTGTGCAACGCGGCGAGAGCAGGATCGTTCGGAACAAGAATATAAGGGCTAAAGCCGAACCGCTGCACGCGGCCGTCCCACAAATACCGGTGAATATCATCATCCACGCCCGGAGGAACCTGAAGAAACTCAATATGCCACAGGGCGGCCAAGGCAAGCCCAATGACGACAACGCGCCTGGGAAAAGCCGGCGTCGCGAAAAACTCACGGACAGCCAAAAGGTATAGGATGCCGGCGGCCACCAAGAATGCCATGAAGTATGGCCCGCCTCTATCTCTGAAGCTGCGCGAACAGATTGTCAGCGCCACGCATAGCAGAGTGCCGAGTATGCACACCCTCCATGAGGAGCTGACCTTCACAATCGCCCCGCATTGCTCCGTGGTTGTTCCGCCGCCTGCTCCCACTCTCTAAGCCACGCCGCCGTACGTGGTGCTTTTTCCGGAGCCAGGCGCAACTCTGCCGCCAGCCGGCTCAAGTCGTCAGCTACATCAATATCGTAGAACGTAGTTGCAAAACCGAGCGAAAGCTCAAGAGATCGCGCGCGAGATAGAAGTCTCTCCAGTGCGCTGTTGGTTCCCATTCCATCCCCTGCGAACAGCGTAGGATGAGAATCCTTTGC
>JASIEN010000136.1 GCA_030045935.1 Candidatus Sulfotelmatobacter sp. | reverse complement strand
GCGCGGATGTCCCGGCGCCCCGTCACTCGCAATCATCACCAGAGGATTGGCGATCACCGAATCCACCACCTCTTGCGTGTTCGAGAAGACGAGCACCGGTTGCGACTCGCTCGCGTTATGCAGCTCGTCAAATCGTTCCTTGGTTAGGTGCTCGCCCGTACTCGGCAAAACGAGGTTGTCATAGTCAATCCCCTGCCTCTCGCGCCATCCTGGATTGAACACCGCCGAATTAATCGCGGTCATGCCTGCAATATACGGATAGGCCTCCGTCGTCACGTCAAGGCCTCGCGCCCTCGCGCCCGCCACCAACGACAAGCACTCGGGAGCGTCTTTCAGGCAGGTGCTGTTGATGTGGACAATGTGCAGCGATGCTCCAGAAATAGCAGCCGCCCCGATCACTTCTTCGGTGGCTTCGATCGCCGAGCCCGGATCGATCCGCCCGGAACTGCGCATGTGCGTATAAACCGGCAGCTTGAGTTCGGCGGCAAGCCGAAACATATCGATCACTTCGAGGCGGGTCGCACCCGGGGTGTATTGAATGCCCATGCCGATGCCAAGCGCTCCGGCATCGATCTCTTCGCGCAAGCGATCCTCAATCTTGCGGATCTGTTCCGGAGTGGCATGATCTTCCGTCGCCCGCCCGCCTTTAGGAAGAACTTCGGTCACGGCGTCTTCGGGCTTGAAGGTTTCCGGTGGAATAGGCTCGCCGAATACGAGCGCTCGCGCCGCACAGTGGCTCGCGGTGGCGCCATAGTGGATGATCGAATGCCCTTCTTTGAATCTCAAAAATGCAGCCACATCGGGCGCGCCGATTTCCATTTCAAGCGCTGTGGTTACGCCGTCAAATGCCTTCACGCGCTGGCTCGCGACGTCCTGCCCATGCTGGTGCAGGTCAATGAAACCGGGAGCAACCACAAGTCCTGTTGCATTGAGGACGCGCTTCCCGCTCATATGTTCCGCAGTGACGCGAACGATTTTGCCATCGCGGATGCCGACGTTCCGCACGGCATCGAGCCCGGTTTCCGGATCGAGGACGCGGCCGCCTTCGAAAACGAGATCATATTGTTGAGCGCGAGCAAAACAAGGCGCGATCGACAGAACGGAGAGAAGAAAAATTTGTTGGAATGAGCGTGTGCTGAACATGGTCGGGAAAAAATCATATCAGCTTGTATAAACACCGGCGACCGTCATCACGTACACTGATTATTCCGCTTGAAGACCATTGGACATCTTCTCGCCCGCTACAAAGCGTGGATCTTCGGCCTGCTCGGTGTGCTGGGCGTCTGGGGCGTATTCGTCATCGCCTTCGCCGACAGCGCTCTTCTGGGCATGCCCGTTGACGCGATCGTAGCGACCTATGTGTACCGCGACCATCGGCGGATGCTGTTTTATGTGGCGATGGCTTCCCTGGGTTCGGCGCTGGGCAGCATTCCTCTTTACATCATCGGATATCTTGGCGGAGAAAAAGTGCTGCGCAAACGCATCCCCGAAGAGCGATTCCTGAAGATTCACAAATCGTTCGAGGAGCACGAATTCTGGGCCTTGATGTTTCCTGGTATGCTGCCGCCGCCGATGCCGTTCAAAATTTTCGTGCTGGGAGCGGCGGTCTTTGAAATGCGCTTCCGCGATTTCATGGCGGCGATTTTTGCCGGCCGATTCGTGCGCTTTCTTGTGCTGTCGGTGTTGACGCTGTGGTTCGGCGAGGAAATCGTGGCCTTACTGGCCGATCTGTTCAAGCGGCATTTGCTATGGGTTTTGGCGGTCGCGGCGGCGGGAGTTGGGTTTTGGCTGTGGCGCCGCTACCGGCGAACCTTGGCAGACGCAACCCGGGGCGAATAGAAGGACGATCGAAATTTTCCGAACGATTGGCGTTATGCGGCCGCAGCGCGATTGCTCGACCGTCCCGTCCACTCGGCAAACGCATGCGCCAGAACCGGGGCGAAAAAGAACGCGAGCGAGAAGAACAGGTCGCTTTCAGCTGTGTTGCGGAAGAAGGGAATTCCTGCCGCGTAGCTCATCATCACACCGCTGAGACTCCGCGGATAAATCTGCGGCATTGCGATCCACGCGGCGAAGTTACTGATCAGGAAAAATGAAACGGAACTCCCTAGCGCCGCGCCCACAACGCGCCAGAAAGTTGCCTTCTCCCGCAAATTCGTTCCCAGCCATAAAATCGCGGCATACCATGCCCAAATGATCAGTTGCTCCCAGGTGAATGCGGACGCGTAGAAATACCGGGTCAGAACGAAATCGGTCCCGGCGCAGAGCACGAGCGGAACCCACATCTGCCGCCGCGAGCCGCGGGCGCCGAAAAACAAGAGCGAAGCTGCCAAGGGCGTGAAATGCCAGGCGTGAGGAAGTACGTGAGGTCCGGCAAAAGGAAGAAAGCGGACAGCGATGGCCAGGAGCACAAAAAGATAAGCCAGCATGATCACCTCGGGCGACGAAATATTATTGTCAGCGCTCGGGCAATTATCGTCAAGGCAAAGGTCAGCGAATAACTGCCAGATTCTTCCCGAATGCAGGCCGATTCAACGCTGGCCAGGCTCCGGCACTACGATTCGCTTTTTCCCTGTCCCCACCAAATCGCCCACAACATTCAAATTCCTGTCCAGTTCAACGGCTTGACCAAGCGGAGATCGACCGCCTTTCGGCGAAGTCAGACTTTCGCCGCCGGCATAACGCAAGTCCTCGAAGCGCACAATGTAGCCTTGCTGCGGCGGATCGAGCGTCTCCGTCTCTGTGATCGGATATTGCGCCCAACTCAGGAACACTCGTCCCGCATAAGACCTCTTTGCCGCGAGCGTCACCCCGGTTTCCTCCGGCTTGTAGCGGATCTCCATCTCGCCGTCGGGATCGACCTCGGGAGTCAGGGAATCCAAAGGCGCGAGCGCAAAGAATGCAGATGTTTCCACCACTCCGTGCCAGTAGAAGGGATCGATCATGTTGGGATATGCCGAAACCCGCACGGGCTCGGCATCGTTGTAAGTTCGACCTTCGAGTGCGTTGAGGGCGCGGCGATGCTCGTAATCGCGCACTCCCCACATGAGAACGACGCCCACGAGCGCGAGGCTCGCCGCCAGTCTTCCTCTGGGGCCGTGGCGCTGGGCGCCGATCTCTGTGTCAATCAGCGCGAACAGAGATGGCACGACGAGACCGAGAAACAAAAACAGCAACATGAGTGGGTCGACAATGAAGACGATGTCCCACGAATACCACTTCTCTGAAAACGGCCAGAACGGCCGCACGCCATAGTTATTGGTGAAGTCGAGCAGAATGTGGCTGAGCCCAGCCACACACGCATAAACGTAAAGCAGCCCCCATCGCGCCGGAAGATTGGACTTCGTCTTGCGCCCGCGCATGCGCCACACGAGATAAACAAAACCGACTACAACGATGGCATCGATGGGCACACCCAGAAAGGAATGCGTAAATCCGCGATGATGCGCGAAGCCGAAGACTCGTCCGTGAAATCCGGCGAAGACGTCGAGATCAGGAGCCTCGGCGGCGAGTGTGAGCGTCAGCGTGGCCAGTGCGGTCTTGCGATTGAGTCCGGCGCGGCCCATGCACGCGCCAGTCAGAAAATGGGTGAGGGGTTCCAAGGGATGCAGGAATTCTATTGTGAAGCAACGCCATCGCGCCAGAGCGGATGCCGCGGTGGGCATCCACCGACCAAGGATTCATCGCTCCGGCCCTAATACCGTCAGCGCATCGGGAACGACGGTAATTTCCGCGGGAAGAGTGCCCAGCAGTTCGCCGTCAGCCTCGACGTAAATCTTCGCTTGATTGTTTTCCGATGGCGAACGGTAGCGGCACGAGACGCGCGTGCTGTCAACCAGGTCGATGCCGGGAATCTTCCATTTCTGCCGCAGCAGGCCGCGGGTGACGTAGGCAAGGTAGGCGACGCGGCTGGCAGTCCTGGCCATGACCACGCGCATGTCGCTGCGATCGAGCGAAGCTCCGGGAACAAGTTCTCGCACCACACCTCCGAAGTTGCGGATGCGGACGCTCATCAATTCCGTAACTTCGGCCGTCTTCATTGCGGCCGTCTTGACTTCGGTCCTCCCGGAATTCTTCGACCCCGTCTGTTCGTACTCGACTGTAAAGCGGGTCATGGCATAGGTGAACCACAGGTTCCATGCCTTCGCGTAATAGGCGGTCATGCCCATGCGCTGCTTGGTGCCGCTGTGCAGTTTGTAAAAAAGATGGGCATCCACGCCGACTCCCGCGGCGACGATGAAATATCGTGAGCCCGGTTTGCCATCGAAATCGAGATATTCGATGCGACCTAGCGGAACACGACGGGCGTGCCCCTTGATGGCCGCTTGTGCGGCAGCCGCAGCATGCAGCGGCAATCCCAGGTCATTGGCCAGCGCATTGGCGGTGCCCATGGGCAGAATCGCCAGCGCTACCGACGATCCTGCCAGCACCTGCATGATGTTGTGGATCGTTCCATCGCCGCCGCAGGCAAAGACGGTATCGCAACCTTCGCTGATGGCCTTGCGAGCCGCATCTCCGGCGTAGCGCGGTGATTCCGATGGGATCAGTTCCGCTTCGATGCCGGCGCCACGCAACACGGCAAGCGCCGATTCCAGTTCGTGCAGCCGCTTGCCGGCGCTGCCACCGGAATCCGGATTGTAGAGCAACGCCGCCTTGCGCATCACGAAGCTGGATTGTAACCGAGAGATAAGCGAGGAAGATGCGGGCGAACTTCGCGCGATAATAGGAGAAACTTGGTCCAATGCTAACGATTCCAAGGATCTGATCTGCGCCACGACTGTATGCCCAGATTTGTGCGCGTGCACATCCCCGGCGTGATGGACGTGCTGAAGTAGTTTTGCTGTCTGCGCTCTCGCCACTTTCGTACATTGTCATCCCGACCAAGCGTGGAGGGACCTCGTGTTTTCGACGCAAGGCGCACGGGAACTTTAACCCCGCATCTGGTATCTAATAGCCATGAGGCACCGTCAGCCTCGAAGATTAGATCGTGAGACGAGCACTCCTGATCTTTGCGGCAGTGGCAGGATACTCTCTGTTTGAGGCGGGCCTTCTTCTAAGCCTGACCGCGCGGGGGCCACTTTCCTCCCT
>JASIEN010000135.1 GCA_030045935.1 Candidatus Sulfotelmatobacter sp. | reverse complement strand
ACGATTTGCACCCGGACTACTTTTCGACCAAGTGGGCGCTTGGGCAATCGGCAATTCACACAGTCGGTGTACAACATCATCATGCGCATATAACGAGCTGCATGGCGGAGAACCACCTGGATGGTCCGGTAATCGGTTTTGCGTTGGATGGGACGGGATACGGTACTGACGGAAAAATATGGGGTGGGGAAGTGCTTGTCGCCGATTTTGCGGGGTTTGAACGGGCGGCTCATTTTGAATACATGCCATTGCCGGGAGGCGAGGCGGCGATTCGCGAGCCGTGGCGCATGGCAGTAAGTTATCTTGTGCGGCACTTTGGAGATGGTCTGTGGAATTTGGATATTCCGTTTGTGCGCAACCTTAGTCGACGAAAAACCGAAGTGCTTTTACAAATGATTCAAAAGGAGATCAATTCGCCTCTCACTTCCAGTTGCGGGCGGCTTTTCGATGCGGTTGCAGCTCTCGCAGGCGTCCGGCAAAAGGTGAATTACGAAGCGCAGGCTGCGGTTGAATTGGAAATGGCGATCGAGCCTTCAGATTCTGGCGAGAGATATTCATTTGATCTCGTGCCTGCTGGCGAGCATTGGATCATCGGCACGCGGCCGCTGTTTATCTCATTGGTTCAGGATCTTCAACGCGGGTTCGGCAAAGGTGCGATCAGTGCGCGTTTTCACAATGGATTGATTGAATGTTTTGCCGAAATCGCAAGTCTGCTCGAAAAAAAAACCGGGTTGAAACAGATTTGTTTGAGTGGTGGAACCTTTCATAATGCTTATCTCTCGCAGGGGCTCGAAAAGCGTCTCGCTGAAAATGGCTTTGAAGTTTTCACTCACCATGAGGTTCCTGCCGGAGATGGCGGGTTGAGCCTGGGGCAGGCGCTCGTGGCGGCGCATCAGATTAAAGCATGACCGATGTTCGGGGCTAGACCCGACCAAAATAGAAGAATTTCATCACGGCGCTAAAGCGCCTTGTCGTCTACGCTATGGGGGCGGAAGCAAAAGTGGTGCAGGCGGCGTAGTCATCCAAAGGCCAGTCTGACTTGACTCACCTGCTTGCGGGCAAAGTCTGCTCCATCGCAATCTCCAGCCCGGAAGCGTTAACGACGGAAAAGGGAGGGAGACTGGTGTTTTTCAGCCGATGAGCGGCGGGCTGACGCAACCGTACCTAAGACCAGTCCAGCCACCCAACCGATTGCGATACAAAGGCTGGCGATCATGAACCCGGTTATGAGCACAACTACGATAGACGCCATCGCGTCTGGCACATCTGTCCAGCTAAGGGCATGGCTGGTCGCAATCATGTAGATTCCACACAAAAACCCAGCAACACCACCGAGTAATGCACCGACGCACGCAGGCTTCTTCATCCACTCCGCGTTTTTAACCATAGTCGTCCCCCTTTCTTGGGCGGTTCCGATTAGCCTAATTTCGAGGTGGCCGCGACCAGGAGAGTCAGAATTGCTAGGACTGCGACCGAAGCCGCAATCACGCTTAGAAAATAATTTCGAGTGAGTTTGCCCGTCGTCATAGCAGACCTCCTTCACAGACGGAAGCAGGGGCCATGGTCGAGGCGGGCCATGCGGCTACGAGTGTTCCAGCCTCGATCTGCCCGGCCCAGAAACGGCATCGTCACCGACGATACAAAATGGGCCGAAGTTCAAACCTCTCGCTTCAGGGGGTGTGCATACGATGGTGGGACCTGCTCTTCGGTGAAGCGGGATGTTTTAATACTTCACACCAATGAGCACGTGGTGTCAGTGACGTGAGTCACATCTTTGATGCATGCTGAGCGCCCAAGATTTCGTCGTGTTCGAGAATAGTTCGACCGACCATTGGAGAAGTGAACAGAAATCCTCGCGTCATCGGTCGATAACAAAACGACACCGGCGAATTCCTGACCGCTCGTGTCAGACAGCAATCACTTCGGAACCTTTGATTTCTACAGGTCAAGGGACTGGGGGAAACCTCTAACCAGCTCACAGCGGGCAGGTTGAAACGTAGGAGCGAAGTAGCGCGGCCGTGGACGCAGATTTCGGTCACGGTGCCCTTCACGATGGAAGGAAATATGCCGCCGTACTGCTAGAACGGCACGCCCCGATGAACCAGTAACGCGGATAAAGCTTCGACCGCACATCACCCCTGCTGGTAAAAACGCCGGCTCCCGCATGACCTTCTGTCGTCCATCTTGGGAGTCGCAGAGTCGGAGTCTCTGCTCACACTGCACAGTGACCGTCCTCACGCGGGCCAGTGAGTTCTGTCATTGTTCCAGAAACGAATTCACGGTATCGAAGAGTATTGCATTTTTCAGCAGGTGGGCAGACGGGGCACAGCCTGTCTCGGAGCGTGAATTTGTTCAAGGACATCGAGCACCTCATCCGACTTGCCGTCGTAATGCTGATAGCGGTGGTTGCGTTCATCGTGCTGCGGGCCGCCGTGGTGCCGAAGAGCTTTGGGCAGTATGGACATTATCGCGCTGCCGCCCTTGCTGAAATCGCATCCCGCCGCGTTGCCTTTGCCGGGCACGAAGCTTGTGAAACCTGCCATAGCGATGTCGCGGACCTAAAAAAACAAGGTAAGCATGTCGTGGTGGCTTGCGAGGCCTGCCACGGGGCTGCGGCGAACCACGCGGAAGATCCCGGCTCGATTAAACCGGCGAAGCTTGATACTGCCATTCTCTGTTCCCGCTGTCACGAAGCTAATAGCGCCAAGCCAAAAGCCTTCCCCCAGGTAGTAACGGCGGATCACGCATCCGGAGTTGCGTGCGATACATGCCACCAGCCGCATCGCCCGAAGATAGACCTACAACCTGAAACAAAGGGGAAGAAACCGTGAAGATCACGCGCCGCCACTTGTTGGTACTGATGCCTGCCGCGGCGGTGGCGTGGAAATTTGTGCTCGCGGGCACGCCCGAGGTGTCGCCGAACTACCAGTTAACCGAGCACTGGTGGGGGATGCTGATCGAC
>JASIEN010000134.1 GCA_030045935.1 Candidatus Sulfotelmatobacter sp. | reverse complement strand
CGTTCACTCGAAGAGGGGCTGTAAAGGTAGAGAACCACCGGCGGATTCTTCACGCCTTTCGGCAAATAAATCCACAAATCCACTGGATCTCCCGGACGCCATTGCAGGCGCACCATGATCTTGGTGAAGTCCTTCTCTTGATCCACTTCGCCAACGATCGGGGGCTGCGGTTCCAGCTTGCTGGCTCCGATCTGCAGCGAACTCCAGTCCTCCTGAATCGTTTCGTACACCGGAATCATTTGTTTGCTGTCGAATCCGGGAATCCGCGAGTCAGCCGGTTTTTGCTCCTTGGCCGCGGATTGCTGTTCCGACGGAGCAGTTTGCGGAGCCGCAGTCGTCTGCGCAGCCGTCTGCCCAGCCGCGGAGACAACCAGTATGAGTGCTGCCATGAATCCGAAAACGAAACAGTGCAAGGGCCGCTTCAAGGGAAACTCCCAGGTGAAAAATCTCGATTCTTTATCGCAAAAACGCCGGAGATGAGGAGGAGGAGCCTTGCGGCCACTCCTCTTTCTCCAGCGTGATAACGGATCAACGGCGCCGCTTAGTTGTGCAGGCCGAAGTATTCCGAAGGATTGGTGCCGATGCCGTTGAAATCGTCGTGGAACTGTGCGTCGGCGTTGACGGTAATGATGGCCCCGCCCATGTCGTTGCCAGCGTCAATCGTGCAGCTACCGATAGCGCCGGTAATGGCGATGCCGGTATAGGTGCCAGCGCAAGCCGCGATGCCATTGTTCGGAGTGATGCCGCTGCCCGTCGCCTTGAAGTGCGAACGCAACACGAACAGGTTCAGGTCCGCGGTGTTGGCTGTCTTATTGATGCTGTTGTAGTAGGGAACGAAGTCGTCAAGGTTCGTGACGCCCGAGACGCTTGTGCCTCCAGCCACTTCTTCCGCATCCTCATACATCTGCAGAACGGCCGCCGGAGTTTTCTGCGAGCTGGTGTTGTTGAAGGTAATCAGCCGCAGGATCGTCCACAGCGGATAGCTACCGTCGTAGATGTGGGTGAAGGGAACGCCCTGGCACACTGGCAAGCCACTCTTCAGGTAGCACTGCGGAGCATGATAGGCGCCGTTCGGATTGGTGGAGTCGCCCGGGTTGGTGAACAGCGGATCAATGCCGTCGACTGTGAGGTAGTGAGCGACATAACCAGAGCAAGTGACGGCGCCGGTGTTGGTGGCGCAGCCGCTCGCCATCGGAGCCAGATTGCCGTAGCTCCAGAACGCATAGCCGAACGCGTCCGGAACCGCGGCTGAGCCCGACGCGTTCCCGTTGGTGCCGGCAACCACTTTCACCATCTCGCCGGTGCCGATCACGCGCAGGTGAAGAGCACTGCCGTTGCTGCCGCAGGCCACGCTTGAGGCATACATCGGGTCGCCGCAGGCGCTGCTGGGGGGCGTGCTGGCGGTGCCGCAGGTCCCGTAGTTGAGACCGGGACCACCCTGGTTTTCATTGACCTGTTCCTGTCCGCTGTCATCAGACGTGAACCAGCTGGTGGCGATCTGCTTATTGTCGGAGATGGCTGATTGAGAGCTGGCTTCCATCTGGCGAACGCCGGTGAACTCAAACGTGTTGTAGGTTCCGGAGAGCGCTTCCCGGTGCAGGATCTGCAGTGGCACGCCGGCGCCGCTGCCGTCGTAACGCAGGTCGCCGGTGCAGCCGAAAGTTCCGTTTTCAATGCCGGCCAGAACTGCGCGGTTGACGTTGGTGATCTGGTAGCTGGGAGCGCCAGCGCCCAGGCCGTTGGAGTCGGCATCGCTGGCAATTACGACGACCGGCGCCGCGCCGACTGGCAACTCGGTGTAGGTGGGGAGCGTGGCTCCACCGATCGGGTCCGTACCGCTCAGCGCGAACTTCACAACATTGAAGGTTCCGCCCTTGCCGAACGACTCGTAGAACGCGCAGCCAACGGTAGCAGTGCTGTTGGCACCGCAAGCCGTGTCGTTGTAGCCGAGGCCCGCCAGTCCGCCGGTCGAGACGTAGGAGCTCAACGCGCGGCTGTTGGCATAGAGAGTGTCTTCGGCACGGATGTCAGCATGTGCGGCGTTGAAGAAGCAATATTTCGCGCTTGTCTGGGAAGTGCTGGTCTGGCTGCAATATGCGGCCGGCAGAGCGCCGGCAGTGCTCGAGGTGCAACCGCTGGTGCCGATCTTGCAGGTAGGACCAGGCTGGGTGGTGAGGAAGGTGCTGATGGCCGAGGGAACGCCAGTGCTGGCGCCTTCGCCCGCGCAGGCAGGCTGTCCGACGTTGACAACACCGGAGCAGGCAGTCCACGACGAGCCAGTCGGGTTGACGTAAACGGCGGCCGCGTCAGCGTTGGTGACGCCGTTCTGCGTGATCTTGTGCCACGAGAAGAAGTCCTTGATGCCGATGGTGGAGTCCACGCTGAAGTAGGCGTAAACGTAGCAGGTAGCGGAGCTGTCCCATGCGATCCACACCTTCGCGGTGTCGGTAACGTTGGCGTTGAAGTCAGTCAACGGCTCACTGGAGCTCGCCCAGAAATTTGTCGGGGAGGTATATCCCGATTGAGTTTGAATGGTGTCTTCAGCGGCAAAGGCAAAGCTGTTGAATTGAGCCGAAGATCCTACGGCGATGTACTGAACGTTAATCCCGCTTGTACATTGACCGAGGCTATTCGTCGTGCAAAGCGCCACCACCATCATGGC
>JASIEN010000133.1 GCA_030045935.1 Candidatus Sulfotelmatobacter sp. | reverse complement strand
CGAAACGCTGAAGCGGGAAGATGGAGAGCGCACGCTGGCTGAACTGGAAGGGTTGGGAGCAGAATTCATCTCCACAGATGAAGCTCTCAAACTTGCCGCCATGAGCCAGAACTTTTCCTAAATGGGCCTGCGCTCGACCGCGTCTATCCAACCAACCCTTCAATCTCTGCTATCTCCTTCGCCGATAACTGGAACTTGGCGCTCTCCAAGTCCTGCCGCATATGGTCGAAATTCGAAGTTCCGGTCAGCGGCAAAATCCCGATGGCCCTTGCGAATGCAAACACGACCTGCGCCGCAGTCGCTGCCATGCGCGCCGCGGTTTCGCGTAGCACTGGATGGTGCAACAATTCCATATTGGCCGTCAGCAAAGAAAATCCCTGATAGACAGTCCCGTGTCGTCGGCAGAACTCGCGGACCTCGCGGTCCCAGCCTAACTGCGCATAGCAGCGATTTTGCACAAAAGCCGGAGCCTCACATTGCTCCACCATCTGCTGCAGATGATGCAATCTGACGTTACTCACTCCCAGCAGCCGCGTTAGTCCGGCATCTCGCTGCTTCTGCATTGCGTCCCAAACCTCGGCATCAGTTTCGGTCCATCCATGGCCCGACGACGGCCCGTGCAGCACGTAGCTATCGACGTAATCTGTTTGCAAATGCTGCAGCGAACTCGCCATCGACTGCTCCACCTGCACGGCAAATTTTGCAGCCGGATCATACGGCAGACGGTGGTCCTGCCCCGGACGGTACGTAAACTTCGTCTGCAGAAAAAGGTCGCCACGCGTGACGACGCCCGCGCGATAGGCTGCAGCCAGTGCTTCGCCGACGGCGGCCTCGAAATAATGCCGCCGCTGGTTCGCAGTATCGAAGCCGCGAAACCCCGCACGCAGCGCCATGTCGACCAGCCCAGCAGTGCGCTCCTCTTTCCACGCTGTACCGTAAAGAAAATCAGGAATGGATTTCGCTGCCGCAGGAGATTGCGCGGTCATCGAGATATTGTGTCATGTCGCGAGACGAGTCCGCGTGGTTCCTACTTGGTTCACGGCTGATCGTAAAACTTCAGCGCCATCGCACCGTGGGTAGCCGCTCCTCCGGCGCGCAATGCCGCTGCGATCAATGAGCTCTCGGTGATCTCTTCGCGAGAAGCTCCTGCTGTTTTTGCGGCCTTGGTATGAACTTCTATGCAGTAAGGACACTGAGTCGTAAAAGCCACAGCCAGGGCGATCAATTCGCGATATTTACGCGGAATCGTGCCGCCTTCGCGGCCGACGATATCCTGCAGGGCAAGCCACGCTTTGAATTCCGTGGGTGCCAGCTTATTCATGTCTTTCAAGAGCCGCAGATCGGCCGGGTCGTGATAATGTTCGCTCATATTTTCTCCTCGACTGCAGAATTTTGCGCTCAACGCCTGGTTGCTTGTTGGGATGGCAGGCTAAAATCCGGCTTCGGCGGCGCGCACACAGATTCGAACCACCGGCTGATGTAAATTTGCGCATGACCCTCGCCACAGAAGTGCCGGGCATCGGCCGTTTGCGCGGCTTCGTTGCTCCACCGCATTACGCTCAACACGGAGGCGCCACAGCGAATTACAAACCAGCGCGTCGGCGCGCTGCTGATGATTCCGCAGATCTCACAGCGGAACTCCCTTGAGGTCGTCATGATTAATCCCTAAAGCGCCCAACAATAGTAATTCAACCGCGGCCACAGGTGTGTTGAATCACGGTGAAAAATAAATGATCACCACCCGACCGCCAGGATCGGAGCGGAATATATCTGCGAATGAGAGTGCGAAACAGCAGGTTCAGTGCGTAGAATGCTTAGAGTCCCTTTCTGCGGGCCCGTAGCTCAGCGGTTAGAGCAGTGGACTCATAATCCATTGGTCCCAGGTTCAAATCCTGGCGGGCCCACCAGATCACGTGAGGTCCCTCGCTACTCTCGGGATTTCGCCTGCGGGCTCCCGCTTCGCTCACGCCCGCAAAGCGGCTCAAGTTCAAATCCTGGGGGGCCCACCGATTCGCGCAAGGTCCCTCGCTACTCCCGCTGGCGTAATTTGACGCTCGCTTTCTGATTTATCGGTGTTACGATCAGAACCGCCCCAAGCAAAACCGATATGCAAGGTGGCAACGCACCGCTGCCGACTGCTTAATGCGGAAAACGTGGGATGACTGATCCACGCAATTCATACCTCTGACTCTCGGCAGGGCCAGCAAAATGCTTTGCAATCTCTCAGGAACCTTTGCACTTCGCGCTCACGTCGAGCTCGGTTTAGTTTTCTCCCTCCCAGGGCAGTTCCGGTTGGACAGGCGCAAGCGTTCTAACCCGGCCTTGCCAATCTCTTTTGCAATTCAACGGGTGCAACATGGAATTACCAGTACCGGCGAGCTCGGGTCAATCAGGATCACTAGTTACGGAGTCTCTTCAAACCGATTCCAGGATCGAAAGAGCAGTTCGCCTCTTGGATGAAAACTCCTCCTATACGCTCGCCGATCTTGCCAACGGGTGTAGCTTGAGCGTTTCGAGGCTGAGCTATTTGTTTAAAGCTGGAGTCGGAATCACGCTGGGAGCGTTTCGCCGCAACCGTCGGTTTGCAACGGCCATGAGGTTGTTGGCAACAACGGACATGCAGATTAAACAGATTGCATATGCGCTCGGCTATCGCCACACATCCAGTTTCGTACGGGCCTTTGAGCTTCATGCGGGACTTTCACCCGGCGAATATCGATTGCGAGCAAGTCGGCGCGGTTCGTCTTAGGACGTTTTAGAAACGAATTCCCGACTCAATTATGGTTCCGACGACGCTCAGCAGCGCATCGAAGAGTCTCACCAGGGACTCTTGGGTCTTGATCCGTTCGTGCCCACTCCTCCTATGAAGCCACGGGCGCTATCCCGCAAGGCATCAACTACCTCCACGGCCAATCTTCGGCGGTGGCGAGTAATACATCTTTGATTTCGGATGAAACAAATGAACTTATTGGTCGGCGGTCACCCCGCTGACCTGGGATGAGACGGCAAGCAAGCCACTGGTTATTCCACGAGGCAAAGGCAGGCATTCAAAGGTGGTGACAGTAACAATTGCTAACAAACAGTAAGAGATGCTAATGCAAGCCGGTTGACAATTATTCAATCGCGGACGAGTCTTAAGACTAGCAACTATGGGTCAGTCCGCTCGGGCGGGCTGGGAGACCCTTCACAGTAATACGTCTGCGAATATTTCCGGGGAAACCACTGCTCGCGACCGAACAAGGTGCCCTGCAAAGTCGCCCAACCTAAGTGTGATGACTAAGAGGCCTGCAACAGGTCCAATGAGTCATTGCGGTCTAGCACGAACAATACGGTGCGATTGGCGCACTTAGCGGCAGCTAGAACCGCTATCAATCTCTGGGGCTAACTGTCTTCTGGACGAAGAACAAGTACGTCCTAGAGTACGCCAACTCTCCTATCCGTCCTGAACGATAACCACGAAAGGGGTAACTATGATGCGACGAAGTTTGACGATAATAACACTGACCCTGCTTTGTGTTATAGCGCTGTGCATGTCGGTGACTGGAGGCAAAGTGTCGGCCCAGAACCCCGCGTCAGTCTACAACCCTTACCCACCGGGAATCCTTCCTTCCGATTTGGCTTCAGAGCTAGCCAGAGTGCAGCGTGAAGCGAATGGCATCGAAGCTGAAGCCCTCAAGCAGTGGAAGGCGATACCTGCTCCGGTTGTAAGTGGTCAACCGCCCATACTACAAAACACCGGTATTCCCCTGGTAGAGATACTTGGCAAGCTAATGAATTACGACACAACGATCTCGCCCAACGAGAATGAGGGATGCGCGTCCTGCCACATGCCTTACGCTGGCTTTAGTGGACCGATCCCGACGGTAAATCTTTACGAGATCGCTTACCCGTCATCGACTCGCTATCGGGCGGCCAAGCGAACCGCACAGAGATACACCTATTCCAGCTACTTCCCTCCACTCCAGTACGACGCAGTGCAGGGTCTTTTCTTTGGCGGGAATTTTTGGGATTCGCGTGCGACGGGGTATTTGACCAGGGTTCCTGACGCCGATCAGGCACAGTTTCCTCCAGTCGACCCGGACGAAATGGACAACCCCGACACGGCCTGCGTCGCGTACAAGCTCTCCTCGGCACCATATGCGCCTCTCTTCGAGCAGATATGGGGAGCTGGGTCGCTGAGCAGCATCACCTGGCCAGCCAATGTCGCGCAGGTTTGCGCTCTTCCGGAAGGAGATTCGACCTTCGGCACAAACACCCAACCTTTGGACCTAAGTCCATCCGACCGTACTCTTGCAACCAACGACTACCTGCACTGGGGAGCTTCCCTGAGCGCGTTTGAGCACAGTCTCTCGATCAGCCCATTCACCTCAAAGTTCGACGCCTTCCTCGCCGGCAACTACAAGCTGACCGCCGATGAGGCTGCCGGATATGCCCTCTTCGACGGCAAAGGAAATTGCAACTCCTGCCATCTCGATGGCAAGGGCACGACACTCAGTTCGAGTCAGACGGATACAAGTACGGCAGTCGACGTAACTCCTGTTTTTACCTGCTTCGGTTCGGCCAATGAGGGTCTGCCGAAGAATCCTAGAGTCGCGTTTTATTATGAGACTTCAGCGGATTCCTTTGGATTCACCCCCAACCCCGAAGGCTATGAATACACTGATTATGGACTTGGGAGTTTTCTCGATAGCGGCTTCGGCTCCGCTCCCAACCCCAACTCCAGTTGGCAGCAGTATACGGCGAGCGTTCTCGGCCAAATGCAAGTATCGACGGCCCGTGATGTGGCAATGACGCCAGCTAAGTGCCCCACCACTGAAGCTCCCGGCCCCTATTTTCAGAAGGAGTTCTTCCACAACGGCTACATCAAGAGCCTGAAGCAACTCGTCCATTTCTACAACACGCGCGACGTGTATCCGTATCCTGTCACTTCAGGAAACTGCCCAGCGGGAACGGTCGAAAGGGTAACCTGCTGGCCGGAACCCGAAGTCCCGGTGAATGTAGACATGACAACCGGCAAGCTCGGCTTAACAGATACCGAGGAGAATCAGATCGTTGCCTTTCTCCAAACACTTACGGACGGGTACACCACACCTTACCCAGACGCTAACACCTACACAGGAACCTGTATGACGGGCGGCAACGCCTCTACGCAAGGGAACAGTACGCTGATTTCCTTCCAAGCGATCGAAGCGGCTGCAAAACAAGAGTCACACAGCCAACGGAACCAACACTAGACGGTGGAGAGGAAAGGCGCATGGGGCTGCCTCCGTGCGCCTTCACGGAGTTTCCGCTCACATGAAGTAGAGCGATTCTTTCAATGAGATATTTTTGCGAGGTCCTGCTATGAATAAAGTGCATGTGATGTTGCTGATTCTGGCTGCCGTCGGCGGTTTGCTTTTATCGAGCTACATCGTCGCTCAATCTAACCCCTATACTCCCGGGCCAATACTTCCTCCCGCACCCAGAGCCGCGAAGGTGGAGATCAAGCAAGGGCCAGAGCTGGAAATTGCGAGGT
>JASIEN010000132.1 GCA_030045935.1 Candidatus Sulfotelmatobacter sp. | reverse complement strand
GGCGTCCCATTCCCGATCCTGAAATCGGTGTTCTGGTGCGCAAGTGGGCCGCCGAAGCCGGAATCCCGCAGCGCAACATTTCGGCGGACGAAATCGTAGACCGTTGCATTTATGCCCTGGTGAATGAAGGCGCACGCATTCTCGAGGTGGGCATCGCCTTGCGCGCGGTCGATATCGATATCATTTATCTCAATGGCTACGGTTTTCCCGCTTATCGTGGCGGCCCCATGTGGTATGCGGATACGGTTGGCCTAAAAAAAGTATACGAGCGCATCTGCGAGTTTCGTAGTCGGCATGGCGAACTCTGGGAGCCGGCTCCGTTGCTTAAACGGCTGGCGGAGGAAGGCAGGACCTTCGCCGAGTTCGGCGTGGATCAAGCGGTTACGGCATGAGCACTCATTGAATACATCCCCCTCCGATACCGCTCCTGTTCGTTCTGGCGAGGAACTGAACCTCGCAGCTCTGGGAAATTGGCTCTCCGGAAAAATTGCCGGTGCTGATCGCGGCATCACGGTCGAACAATTTCCCAGCGGGCACTCGAACCTTACTTATCTATTGCGCATCGGCGAACGTGAATTTGTCCTCCGGCGGGGTCCACTCGGCCCGGTGGCGCCGAAAGCTCACGACATGGCCCGCGAGTTCCGAGTGCTTCAGGCCGTGCATCCCTATTTTTCTGAAGCTCCTGAGGTCTTCCACCTGTGTGAGGATCCATTCGTGCTGGGAGCAGTGTTTTTCCTTATGGAACGCCGCCACGGGCTGGTACTGCGCGATGAAATTCCGCCACAGTTGGCAAGCCTTCCACATTACGCGCAACGCGTGAGCGAGGCATTCATCGATTCTATGGTGAAGCTGCACAGCATCGACGTAGTGAACTACGGTTTGCTCGCTCTGGGCAAACCCGAGGGATTTCTGGAGCGCCAGGTGCTTGGCTGGTCCGAGCGTTGGGATCGCGCCAAGACCGATCAGGTTCCCCGGATGGATCGCGTAATCCAATGGCTTCGAGACCGCCGGCCCCATTCTCCACCGCCGACTCTGGTGCACAACGACTACAAGCTCGATAATGTGATGCTCAGGCTTGATGCCATCGATCGCGTGGAAGCTGTGCTCGACTGGGAGATGGCAACCGTCGGCGACCCACTCGCCGATCTCGGGTTGACCCTGTGTTACTGGGTGTGGGCGGATGCGCCGCAACTCCGCGCTCGTGGCATGCACGCACTTACTTCTCAGCCGGGCTGGTACACTCGGGATCAGTTCCTCGAGCGTTATGCGCAGCGCACAGGGCGCGATCTTTCAGGAATCGGATACTACGAAGTGTTGGGGGTCTTCAAGCTGGCCGTGATTCTGCAACAGATCTATTACCGCTTTCGGTGTGGTCAAACGCAGGACGCTCGTTTTCAGGATTTTGGCGAACGCGTCCGGGCATTGGTAGATCTGGCGGAGTCGCTCACGGGGAAGGTCCGTTGAGCCGCATATATCTCATGCGTCACGGGCAGGCGGGCACGCGCGACGCCTACGATTCGCTCTCGGACTTGGGAAAGCGGCAGGCGCAATTGTTGGGCGAGTACTTTATCTCCCAGAACATTCGCTTTGCCGCCGCTTATATGGGAGGACTCTCTCGCCAGCAACAAACCGCCCACCAAGTCGCGACTGCTTTTGTGGCTGCGGGTACGTCGTTCCCTTCGCTGACGATCGATCGCGGTTGGGACGAGTTTGATCTCTCCCGCGTGTATCAGGAGATCGCTCCGCAACTGGCGCAACAGGATGCCAACTTCTGTCGCGAATATGAAGACATGCGTGTGCAGGTCCGCGCGAGTGCAGAAAAGCATGGCGCACCTATTCATCGCAGATGGCTGCCATGCGACACGAAGCTGGTACAGGCGTGGATTTGCGGTCGCTATGCTTACAGGGGCGAGACGTGGGAGCAATTTCGCGATCGGGTCACAGCGGCCCGGCGGAAAATGAATGGGATCGAGCGGCATGAGAACATTATTGTTTTTACCTCGGCGACGCCCATCTCAATCTGGACCGGGCTTTCTCTCGACATTTTTGATGACCGGGTGATGCGCCTGGCTGGCGCTCTCTACAATACATCCTTTACAGTGCTGCGCCTGTGGGAAGAACAACTGCGCTTGCAGAGCTTCAACGCGGTTCCGCATTTGGCAAGTCCAGAACTCTGCACCTGGCGTTGAAATCTGCTCCCCAAACGACAGGGATTTTGCCCGGCAAAAACTAAACCTTGCCCCATTTCCGCAACTCGATCTTCGCAACTGCTTCGGAGTGAACTTCGTCAGGCCCGTCGGCCAAACGCAGGGTTCGTACGTTCGCCCAGGCTGCCGCCAGGAATGTATCCTGCGAGACGCCGGCGCCTCCATGGGCCTGAATTGCGCCGTCCAGCACCCGCAGAGCCACATTCGGCGCAACCACTTTGATCATGGCAATCTCGGCACGAGCTTCCTTGTTGCCGACCGTATCCATCATGTAGGCCGCTTTCAAAGTCAGCAGCCGTGCCTGCTCGATCTCCATCCGCGAGCGCGCAATGTCCGCACGGATAGTTCCTTGCTCCGACAGCGGTTTGCCGAAGGCCACCCGGTTCTGTACACGCCTGCACATCGTTTCGAGAGCGCGTTCCGCAACGCCGATGCATCGCATGCAGTGATGAATGCGCCCAGGTCCCAAGCGTCCTTGAGCAATCTCAAAGCCACGCCCTTCCCCAAGCAAAATGTTAGAGACAGGCACACGCACATTCTCAAACAAAATCTGAGCGTGCCCATGCGGAGCGTGATCGTAACCAAACACGGTAAGAAGCCGCTCGATCTTGACTCCTGGCGCATCCAGCGGCACCAGAATCATCGATTGTTGCTTATGTGGTGCTGCCGCCGGATCCGTCTTGCCCATGAAGATCGCGATCTTACAGCGAGTGTCGCCCGCGCCCGAGGACCACCACTTACGCCCATTGATTACATATTCGCCCCCTTCGCGGACGATGCTGGCCTCGATGTTGGTTGCGTCCGAAGAGGCGACGGCAGGTTCGGTCATGGCAAAACACGAGCGAATCTCACCGGCAAGCAACGGTTTCAGCCAGCTTTCCTGCTGCTCTGCGGTTCCGTAGCGAGCCAGCACCTCCATGTTGCCGCTATCGGGTGCCGAGCAGTTGAATACCTCGGGAGCCATCATGCTGCGCCCCATGATTTCGCACAGCGGCGCATATTCGAGGTTGCTCAGTCCACCACCGTCCTTTGAATCAGGCAAAAAGAGATTCCACAGTCCCGCTGCGTGAGCCTTTGGTTTAAGCTCCTCCACCACGCGGGTTGGCGTCCAACGGTTGCGCCCGATTTCGTCATGAAATCGCTGCTCGTTGGGGTAAATGTATTGATCCATGAAGGCCTGCAGCCGCGTTTGCAGGTTCTTTACTTTGTCGCTGAATGCGAAGTCCATCGCTTGTGCCTTCTCCTGTGCAACACCCGCCCTTAGGAGTTGCGCACGCCTTTGGGCTGCCCGTGCGGAGGCCTGCCGATCGAATTCGGTGGTGAGGTTGCCGGTTCTCACTCATCTTCGCTCGAATAATCGGCTCAAGCAAGCCGCCCGGCGAGACAACCGAGGGCGATCTCCCACATGGTCTTGCTGGTCATGGAGATTCCGTTTGCTCCGCCCGTAGCCTTTAATCGCTGGACAAATGCGAAACTGGCAGCGAAGGGCGGTTTGGCGACTGCCAGTGTCGGTGTCAGCTCAATGGCGAGAGCGGGCCTCCCAAAATCGTTTCTGGCCGACAAGGTACTCGACCATTGTGACGGGAAATATAGCCGTGGTTCCTAGTGTGCTTTTCCGCGCGCCTCTCGAATTCTCGCGATGAACTGCCGCGCGACCTCGGTAATCGATTGGTAGTCTCCGTGTTTCGCTCCAGCTGTGAGATTGCCACCCACTCCCACGGCCACACAACCGGCACGAATCCATGCTTCGACGTTTTCAACGCTTACTCCACCTGTGGGCATGAGCCGGGCCTGCGGCAATGGACCCATTACGGCCTTGACGAAACCCGGTCCCAGAAGCTCTCCCGGAAATATTTTAATAACGTCCGCCCCACATTCCATCGCGTGAACGATCTCGGTCACGGTACCCGCCCCCGGCATGTAGGGCACCTGATAACGATTACAGAGGCGTGCAGTCTCAGCGCTTACGGACGGGCCGACAACAAATTGTGCCCCGGCGAGAATCGCCATCCGCGCCGTTTCAGGATCGAGCACCGTTCCGGCGCCGACGAGAATGTTCTTGGGGGCGTCGCGACGCGCAAGGTCCGCGATGACCGCTGGAGCATGCGGCACAGTGAATGTGATTTCGATCGCTCCAATGCCACCTTCGGCACAAGCGTCGGCGATGCGGCAGGCTTGATCAGAACTTTCCGCACGAACCACAGCCACGAGGCCGGAGTCCACAATCCTTTCCAGGGTTTTTAGTTTCGGCAATGAATTCATATCTGATTTAGGTTCTAACCAACTGCTTATCTGCCGCGCACAGAGCAAACAAGAGCAGGACGGACGCACCAACGAACCTTGCCAGCACGCACGCCGCACGAAATAGTCGGATTCCGAAAGCGGTGCTGGGCATATGTGTTAGCGCTCAATGCGGGCACTCTGAGACTTCATGGCTTGCAAAATCTCAGGCAAGGTTGCCATTGCAGTATCGCCTGGGGTGGTCATCGCCAACGCGCCATGCGCGGCACCGCATTCGACCGACCACTGAGGATCTT